>NZ_CP042305.1:3900000-4183638 GCF_007859675.1 Humibacter ginsenosidimutans | reverse complement strand
ATCGTCTTCGTCGCCGACGAGATCCAGGCGGGCATCGCCCGCACCGGCGCCTGGTACGCCAGCGAGCACTTCGGTGTGGTGCCCGACCTCGTCACGACGGCGAAGGGCATCGCGGGCGGCTTCCCCCTCGCCGCAGTCACCGGACGCGCCGAGATCATGGATGCCGTGCAGCCCGGCGGCATCGGCGGCACCTTCGGCGGCAACCCGGTGTCGACCGCCGCCGCCCTCGCCACGCTGGAGGCCATCGAGAACGAGGGTCTCATCGCCGAGGCGCAGCGCGTCGAGCGGGCGCTGCAGGCGCGCATCGGCGACTGGGCCGAGCGGTTCCCCGTGGTGGGCGACGTGCGCGGCAAGGGCGCCATGTGGGGTGTGGAACTCGTGGTGCCGGGAACGCGACGGCCGAACCCGGAGGCGCTCACGGGCATCCTGCGGCACGCGACGAGCAGCGGCGTGATCGTGCTCGACTCCGGCAGCTGGGACAGCGTGCTGCGCATCATGCCGTCCGTCGTGATCAGCGAGGAGCTCATCGACGACGCGGCGAGCGTGATCGAGGTCGCCCTCGCCGCCCTGTCGGCCTGAGCGGTCACGCACGAGCGGCGGGCCGGCCCGCCACGGTCGACCACCGCGTTCCGGCGACGGAGCGCGTGCTGTTTCGGGCGTTCGAGATGCACGAACGCGCACGATCCTGACTGAGCCTGATGCTCAGGCCACGAGCAACTGCGTGTCGGCGGCGCGGCGTACCGCGCGAGACATCCGCTGCACCGGCATCCGTTCCGCGTGAAGCCGATCGGCGATCGAGCCGATCGATACGTCGTCGTGACGTGGGGTGAGATCGAGCACGGGCGCGAGGTGCGCGGCGCGTTCCGCGGCCACCAGCTCCACGTCGGTCTCGCGCATCAGCTGACGCAACGTGATGCCGAGCACGACGCAGACCGTCTGAACGATCTCGCTCGAAGGCTCTTTGCGACCGCGTTCGATCTCCGAGAGGTACGGCAACGAGATGGCCGACGCCTGCGAGATCTCGCGCAGAGTCAGACCTTTGGCGAGCCGAAGTCTTCTGATCGCCGACCCCATGGCGTACCTGAGCAGCATCTGCGATCCCTTCCCCGCGATCCACTGACCTGTGCGACGCGAGGCGCCGTCGTCATGCTGCATATCGCGGTTCTCCCAGGCTACGCGTGAGCCGGTGGCCGACAGCGGTGTCGCGTTCTGCTCTCGGCGAAGTCGCCGTCGGCAGAAACGCCGCCGTGCGACGCGGAAGGCACTCGAGCATGGAACCCGACCGAGCACAGGTCGCCGCATGCCACGAGACATCAGCAGGAGGATCACATGCCAGAACCGATGACATCCATGCCACCGGCACCACAGGTCTTCGACCGTCTGCTCGAGCACCGCATCGTGTTCCTCGGCGTCGAGGTCGACGACGCGATCGCCAACGAGATCTGCGCCAAGCTCCTGCTGCTGGCGGCGCACGACCCGAAGCAGGACATCCAGCTGTACATCAATTCGCCCGGCGGCTCCGTCACCGCGGGCTTCGCCATCTACGACGTCATGCGCTACATCACGCCCGACGTCGTCACCGTGGGAATCGGCTTCGCGGCGTCGATGGCGCAGTTCCTGTTGAGCTCGGGTACCCCGGGCAAACGGTTCGTGCTGCCCAACACCCGCGTCGTGATGCACCAGCCGCACGGCGGCTTCGGGGGCACCGCCGCCGACATCAGACGTCAGGCCGAGCAGATCGTCAAGTTCAAGAAGGAGATGGCGAGGCTCACCGCCGAGCAGACCGGGCACACGCAGGAGGAGATCCTGCGCGACGGCGACCGGGATGCCTGGTACGACGCGGGCGAAGCCGTCGAGTACGGATTCGTCGACGCCGTGATCGAGTCGCAGGCCGCGCTCGCCCGACTCGCCTGAGCCGACTCGCGTGACGCCCGGCGGGCATCCACGGTGCGAGGACACCCCGTAGGGTCGATGCATGCCCGCACGCCACAGCGAGACCGAACGGATGGGCATGTGGGTGGCACGGGCGCCCATCGGAGATCTCGCGATCGCCGTGGTCGCCGCGCTCTGCGTCGTGGTGTTCGCCGTGCTCGCCGCCGTGGCCGTGGGCAGCCCGGAGAAGAAGGCGCCGTCGAACACGCACTTCGACGCCGGGCTGATCATCGGCGACGCCGCGTTCTACGACCCGGACGCCATGACCGCGGCGCAGATCCAGCGCTTCCTCCAGCAGCGCGACTGCACGCCGCAGGGGAACGTGCCGTGCCTGAAGGACTACCGGGAGGACACGCCCGACGAGCCGACGCAATACGCGCACTGTGCCGCGATGAGGGGCGAGCACGACGAGGCCGCGAGCTCGATCATCGCGAGGATCGCCCAGGCGTGCCGTATCAGCCCGAAGGTGCTGCTCGTACTGCTGCAGAAGGAGCAGTCGCTTCTCACACATCCGACGGTCTACGGGTACCAGCGCGCGACCGGGTACGGATGCCCCGACACGGCGGGCTGCGACGCCCGTTACTTCGGCTTCTTCAACCAGCTCTACAACGCGGCGTGGCAGTTCAGGGAGTACACGGTCGGCGGCTCGTCGTGGCGTTACCACGTCGGCCGAGTGCGCATTCAATACCACCCGAACACGGCGTGCGGCGGCAGCGTCGTGGACATCCGCACGCAGGCGACCGCGAACCTCTACAACTACACGCCGTACCAGCCCTCGCCGCAGACCGTGCGGCACCCGGATGTCGTCACCCCCTGCTCGACGTACGGCAACCTCAACTTCTGGAACCTCTACACCACCTGGTTCGGTTCGCCTCTGACGCAGCCGTTCCCCGCCCAGTACGCACCGTGCCTGAACCTGGTGGGCGGCGCCCGGTGTTTCATCGATCCGAAGACGGGCCTCTGAGGCGCCTGTCGAGGCGCCCGCCGTACGTCGGTCTGCTGCCCTCTCCTGCACGCTCCCATGCCCCTGCCGGCATATGCAGGTTCTTAAGGTCGTGAGCATGACGACTCTCTCGGGTACGGCCACGCCCACCGCTCTGGTTCGCTCCGAGAGACGCGAGGACGGTGATCGGCACGAGGCCCTCTCACCCGCGGGAGGACGTGCCGACATGGCGATGGAGCACTCCGCGGGAGAGCGTCCGCGCCTCGGGTTCCTCTACGGCTTCGGCCGGTTCGTGGTGGCGCCGGTCGCCCGCGTGCTGTACCGGCCGAAGGTGATCGGCCGCCACAATGTTCCTCGCGAGGGTGCGGTCATCCTCGCGAGCAACCATCTCTCGTTCATCGACAGCGTCGTGATCCCCGTCGTGGCGCCTCGGCCCGTGCAGTTCCTCGCCAAGTCCCATTACTTCGAGGGGCGCGGCATCTCGGGCTGGATCAAGCGCACCTTCTTCGGCGCGATCGGTGCCGTGGGGGTACGGCGCGGGGCGGGCAGGGACTCGCAGCATGCGCTCGAGTTGAGTCGGAGCATCCTCGAGGCAGGCAACGCGTTCGCGCTCTACCCGGAGGGGACGCGGTCGCTCGACGGACGTCTGTACCGCGGCCGCACGGGGGTCGCCTGGTTGGCGCTGACCACGGGTGCCCCTGTCGTGCCGGTAGGACTGATCGGCACGGAGCGTCTGCAGCCGGTAGGCAGCAAGGCGCCCACGTTCGCACGTGTCACCGTCGCGTTCGGTGAGCCGATCGACGTCGCGTCGTTCGGTCCGGCGACGAGCGGCAAGGCCCGTCGCGAGGCGACGGATGCCATCATGGCCGCGATCCAGCGCCTCAGCGGGCAGACCGAGGCCGGGGTGTACAACGAGGCGCCGGCCGACGCCGACACGCTCTGAGGCGGTGGGTCCCGACGGTCTCGCTGGGGAGACGGCGGGTCCTGACGGTCTCACGCCCGATGCGCACTGAGGCTGGCGCGATGTCTGACGCTGTGAGCGAGCGCGGAGATGACCGGGGATGATCGGACGTTTCGGTGGAGCGCGAAATGGTCACTCGTTGACGTGTGCGGGCGCTCGAAGGAACCGATCCGGGCGGAGTCGACCATGTGTCGTCCCGAGGTCGACACACACGCTCGCGGCGGAAGTGCGCACTCCTGGACAGAACGCGCACGCTCGCGACGGTGAAAGCACACCCTCGGGGACAGAAGGACGCACTCTCGGGGATCGAAAGACTCACTCTCGGGGGGACGCGGCGCCAGGCGCGGGACGGGGCGTCAGGCGAGGCGCGTTGTCGGCTCGTGGCCGACCGGGAAGTTGACCGAGGCCGCGATGAAGCACAGGCGGGCGGCCTCCTCGTGCAGGGTCTGCGCGAGCTCGACCTGCGACGCGTCGGACACCGTGACCTCGGGGCGCAGGGTGACCGACGTGAAGTGCCCTCCGCCGTCGGGTGTGGTCGTCATGGTGCCTGTCGGCGTGTCGGTGTAGGCGATCACGACGACGCCATTGCGCTGAGCGACGTGCAGGTAGCTGAGCAGGTGGCACTGAGAAAGTGCCGCCACCATGAGCTCTTCCGGGTTCCAGCGCTCGGGGTCGCCGAAGAACGCGCGGTCGCTCGAGCCCTCGATCGGCGGGTTGCCCTCCGCCCGCACGATGTGATCGCGACCGTACGCGCGGTAGTCGCTCGTTCCCGTGCCGCGGTTTCCCGTCCACTCCAGCTCGAGGGCGTAGTGATGGTCGACGTTCACGATCGGTCCCTTCCGTCGGCCACCGGGCCGCACACCGCCCACTCTGACAGATCGTGCACGGCTCCCGCACACTCCGCCGCGTGACCGGCAAGGATCGCACGGATCGTTCGCATCGGCGCAAACATCCCGCGAACCGTGCTCGTTACACTGAAAAACACCATGAGTGAATCGGTGCGTGCGCAGCAGTTCTCCGGCACCTTCGACAGCACCGCCGCCGTGGAACTCGCGGTCTCCGACCGCAGCGGCTTCATCGAGAACCGGCACGTCGGGTCCGCCATCGTTCTCTCTCCGGAGGGCGAGCGTGTGCTGGCTCTGGGCGATCCGGATGCCGCGGTACTCCCCCGCTCCACTCTGAAGCCCTTCCAGGCCGTCGGCTCGCTGACGGCCGGCGCCGAGCTCGACGCGGAGCAGACCGCCCTCGCCTCCGCGAGTCACGCCGGCACCCCTCGGCACGTCGACGTCGTGCGCCGCACCCTCGCCGACGCGCGCCTCGACGACAGCGCGCTGCGCTGCCCGTCCGCGCTGCCCGCCGATGCCGAGTCGCGCAGCGCCGTGCTTCGCACAGGCGGCGACGCCGCCCCGATCTACATGGAGTGCTCGGGAAAGCATGCGGGGATGCTCGCGGCATGCGTCGCTCAGGGGTGGAGCGTCGACGACTATCTCGACGCACGGCATCCTCTGCAACAGCACATCAGGGACGTCGTCGAGCGTCTGACCGGCGAGAAGGTGTCGCACGCGGCCGTCGACGGCTGCGGCGCTCCGGTGTTCGCCGTCACCCTGGCCGGCCTGGCACGGGGCGTGCACCGCATGGCAACGGCGTCGGAGTCCTCGCCGTTCGCCTTGTATCGCACGGCGGCGAGCGTGTTGCGCAGCGCGCGCGAGCACCCGTGGGCGATCTCGGGCCCCGGCCGTCCGGACACCGTGCTGATGGAGACGATCGGCGGCTACGCCAAGGCCGGTGCCGACGGCGTGATGACCGTGTGCGTGGCCAACGGCACGACCGTCGCCGTCAAGATGCTCGGCGGCAGTGTTCCGGCGGCGCGGGTCGCGGCAGTCGGCGCCCTGGCGAAAGCCGGCGCGATCGATGCCGCGACGGCACAGGAGGCGCTCGAGAGAGCGGATGCCGTCGTGTACGGCGGAGGGGCGCCCGTCGGCCGCCTGCGCCCGACGGTCTGAGCGGATAACGGCGCAGCGCGCCATCAGTCTTCGCGGTCAAAGGAGACCGCGGGCGGGCCGAGGACGGTCCGTGAGAAGAAAGAAACGGAAGACGATGAGAATCTCCATTCCACGCGAGATCAAGAACAACGAGTACCGGGTGGCGATCACTCCGGCCGGTGTGCACGATCTGGTCGGCAACGGGCACGAAGTGCATGTGGAGCGCGGTGCAGGCGACGGCTCGTCGATCCCCGACTCCGCCTACTCCGATGCTGGCGCGATCATCGAGCCCGACGCGGCCGCCACCTGGGCGAGCGCAGAGCTTCTGCTCAAGGTGAAAGAGCCGATCGAGCGGGAGTTCGGCTACTTCAGGGACGGCCTCGTGCTGTTCGCGTATCTGCACCTGGCCGCCGAGCCGGCTCTGACGAAGGCACTGGCCGACGCCGGTGTCACGGCCATCGCCTACGAGACCGTGCAGCGCGCCGATCGCTCGCTGCCGCTGCTGGCCCCGATGAGCGAGGTGGCCGGCAGGCTCGCGCCGATCGTCGGTGCGAACACCCTGCTCAAGCCGCAGGGCGGTTCCGGGCTGCTGGTGCCGGGGGTTCCCGGAACCTACCCCGCCAAGGTGGTCGTGCTCGGCGGCGGCGTCGCGGGCTCCAACGCCGCACAGGTGGCGGTGGGTCTCGGCGCCGATGTGACGGTGCTCGACACCAACGTCGGACGGCTGCGCGAGCTCGACGCCCTGTACGCGGGCCGCATCAAGACCATCGCGTCGACCACCTTCGAGGTCGAGCGCGCAGTGCTCGACGCCGACCTCGTGGTCGGATCCGTGCTGGTGCCGGGCGCCAAGGCGCCGAAGCTGGTGCGCAACGACATGGTGGCGAAGATGCGCCCCGGCAGCGTGCTCGTGGACATCGCCGTCGACCAGGGCGGATGCTTCGAGGACTCGCACCCGACGACCCACGATGCCCCGACCTTCAGGGTGCACGACACCATCTTCTACTGCGTCGCGAACATGCCGGGCGCGGTTCCGCACACCTCGACGCACGCGCTCACGAACGCGACGCTGCCCTACCTGCGCGCGATCGCGAACAACGGATGGCAGGCAGCGCTCCGCGCGGACCCGGCGCTCGCGCTGGGACTCAACGTGGTCGACGGCCGGGTCACGAACGCTGGCGTGGCAGAGGCGAACGGCCTGACGCCGACGCCCTTGGCGGAGGTTCTGGGCTGAGCTCACGGCATCCGCGCCCGACTGAAGACCCCGCTCGGTTCGCGCACGAGCACATGCCCGGGGACCGTCGTGGGCGGGAGCTCCCTGGTGTGCAGCAGGGCTCGCAGGTGCGGGAGCGGGCATCCGTCGAACACCATGACCGCTCGCGAGCGCACTCTGGCGAGCAGACCGAACCGGCTCTGCCACGTCTCGGCGTCGCCGACCAGCACCACGGCGCGGGCCGTCGTTCGCACGCTCACGCCCCCGCTGGAGTGCGTGCCCGCGTCGTGGTCGGGGCGATCGGCCACGACGCCGACGGGGCTGGTGGAGTCGCCGACCCCTGGTGAATCGGTGCCGATCGCCCCGACATCGATGACCTCCACGTCGAGGTCTGCTGCAGCGAACCCGGTGAGCACCGCCTCCGGGTTCTGCGTCACGACGACGGTGACCGTCCCCGCCTCGAACTCGAGTTCGGGCGGCGGGAACCGGATTGGCAGCGGAGGCGGCGGCACGAGCATGACCTGGCACGCGCGCTCGCGCCACACGCCCCGGCCGGGCGGCGCATCCGCGTCGTAGAGTTCGGCGGGCGCGCCGGCGAGCACGTGCTCCTGGCGGTCGGACTGACGCAGCACGAGCCGCTCTCCGAAACGGCCTGCGACGGCGCGCAGTGCGCTGGGCAATGAGGAAGCCGTGCAGACGAGTGCCGTGCCGGCGCGTGGACCGTCGATGAGCAGAGCGCGGATGCGCTCCACGACGGCGTCGCGGTGCTCGTCGTCGAACCGCTCGAGCAGAGCGTCGACGTCGTCGAGGAGCACGAGGCACGGCGCGGGGTCGTCGCACGCGGGGCGTGCCGCTGCCGTTGACAGCGCATCCCACGCTCCCTCGACGTCAGCCGGCACGACGACGACTTCGCCCGTCCACTGTGCCCCGACTGCGGCGAGAACCGTCGACTTTCCCGAGCCGCGCGCACCCTGCACGAGCAGGTGCGCGGCGGTCGGGCGGTAGACGATGCCCTCCTGCACCTGGCGGTCCGGGTCGTCCCCGGCGCCGATCACCACGGAATCCGGAGGCGATGCGCCGAAGGCCGAGAGCGGGATGCGCGAGGGCAGCGCCGGCAGCCACGGAGCACGCGGCACGACCCCTCCAGCGAACCTGCTGACGACCGACTCGATGTCGCTGTCGCGCGCCGACGCCGCCTGCGCGATCACCGTCGTTCCGTCGCGGCTGACGACGAGCCTGCCGGGGATGCCGTGCGGAAGTCGCGCTGCGGCATCCGTTCCGAGCAATGCAGCGCTGTCCGCCTCGGAGGACAGTCGCAGTGAGATGCGCAGTGCGCAGTTCGCGATGAGCGCGTCGCCGAGCACGCCGGTCGCGCGCTGCGTGGCGAGGACGAGATGCATGCCGAGCGCGCGGCCCCGTGCGGCGATGTCGACGAAGAGAGCGGCGAGATCGGGGAATGCGGCGAGCATCGCCGCCGCCTCATCCACGACGATGACGAGCCGCGGGAACGCGTCGGGCGCATCGCGCAGGTCGGATGCCGCGCGTCGCGCCAGCTCCGCTTCCCGGCGTCGGATCTCGGCGCGCAGGCTCTTCAGCGCCCGCAACGCCTCGCCGTGGCCGAGGTCGGTGACGACGCCGACCGTGTGCGGCAGCGCCGCCAGCCGCTGAAAGGCGGTGCCGCCCTTGAAGTCGACGAGCAGAAAGTTCACGACCAGGGGGCTCGCCGCCGATGCGATGCCCAGCACCCAGGAGGTGAGCAATTCGCTCTTGCCGCTGCCCGTCGTTCCGGTGACGACCGCGTGCGGCCCCGACGCGACGAGATCGATGACGAGCGGCCCGGCGTCGGACACGCAGAACGTTGCGGGCAGCGCCGCGTCCGCGGCCGCGGTCCGATCCGCGTCGACCGCGGCGCCCAGCTCGGCGAGTTCAACGTGCTCCGCAAGCGGTGACACTGCCGCGATGCCTCTGGCTGCGGCCTCCACGGCGAGCGCCGTGCCGAATCCCAAGGCCTGTTGCGCCGTGATCAGCTCGGCTCGAGCACCCGTCTGTTCTGCCGCTGCCGAGAGCATCCTCAGATCACCGTCGGCCTCCACCCGCACGACGAGACGACATCCGCTCGGCAGCGTCTCCACGCTCGGCGCCACGGCGAGGATCGCTTCGCCCAACGGCTCGTTCCGACGGGCCATCGATGCCTGCGCATCGGCCCGCAGCTTTCCCCCTGCCGGGTCCTCACCCGTGTCGCTGACGTGCACGACCAGGGGCGCGGCATGCGCGCGCCCGGCGTGCGGGTAGCCGGCGAGCCAGCGATAGGCCTCGGCGTCTGGCGCGTCGAGCGCGAGTGCGCCGGGTGGATGTGCGTGCGCGAGCTGGACGACCAGGCCGCGCACCAGAGCTCTCGCCGCAGGCAGCGGGCCGACGACGCCGATGCCGTCCGCGGGATCACCCAGTATCGGCGCATCGGCGAGCGAGCGCGCGGCCGCGACGAGCTCGAGGTCTTCCTCGGACTCAGCCGAACCCGACACGACCAGCCTGCTGGCCGTCGTTCCGGTGCCGATGCGCACGACCGCGAGGCGTGCGCTTGGAGCGGTCCACCGCCGCGAGCGATGCGATGCGTCGGCGAGGAGGGCGGCGGCGGACGGATGTTCGGCGTCGAGTGCCGCACGCTCGGCACGGTGCGCGGAGGAGACTGAGTCGAGAAAGACGGCGCTCTCCGCGGCGTGAGTGCGGGCATCCGCACGGCGTCTCCTCCTGGCCGCGATGCGTCCGTCGACAGCGCCGGCGATCGCGATGACCGGGCTGAGCGCCGCGAAGGCCAGCATCATCGGCGACCCGATCACCGCATAGAGCACGGCCGCGCCGGCGACAGGTGCGAGCACGGCGAGCACGGGGAATGTCCCACGTGCTGGGGCCGGTGCACGCCTGGGCAACACGACGGCGTCGTGCGGGGAACGGCCGAGAACTGTCATGCCTCCACTGCAACGCAACTCACCCGGGTCGTGCTGCGGCAAGAGCGCTGGGGTGGCATGACCCGTCCATCGGCGCTCCTGGGGACGCAGAGGCGGATGCCGTCAGCGCACGTCGAACCAGCGATCCCCGATCTCGACGCGGCCGGCTCGCGGAACCCTGTACCGTCTCCCCGGTTCCAGCCGATGCGGGGCACCGGCGGGCGGGATGATGACGGTTCCGTTGGCCGAGTACCTGTCGCAGATCCACAGGTCCCCGACCTCGACCCCGAACTCGAGGTGCGTCTTCGAGACGGAGCGCTCGTGGTCGGCGATGGACACGAGCTGGTCGAAGCTCTCGCCCGGCTGCACGTACGGTCTGCGCCCGAGCAGGCCGGATCCGACGACGACGATGCGCTCTCCCGTCGAGAACGAGAGCACGTAGGGCACGGGCGGTTGAGAGGCGGCGCCGTCGCAGCCCGATCCCGATGCCGGGGCGCCTGCGGTGGAGCCGTCGTCGGCGTGGCCGGTGATCGAGCTCACGACGCTGATGGGGCGCGTCTCGATCAGCGACTCCGGTCTCGCGACGCTGCCGCCGGCATCCTCGACCTGCGACGCTGCGTCGGCCGAATCGTCTGCACCGGCGCTCGCGGTGCCGATGTCTCCTGTCGGCCGTTCCGAGGTCGTTCCAGGGTTCAGGATGGTCGTGTCGCCGGGTCGTGGATCGGCCACGCGGGCCTTCGGCACCTGCGTGGCGTTCACGGCTCTTCCACACCGCCCGCAGAACATGGCGCCCGCCGGAAGCGCGGCGCCGCATGCCGCACAGTTCACCGCTCACTCCCTGTCGATGACGAACCCTTTTCGGTTCTCCCTCCACGGTAGCCGCCCAGCGACCGGAGGGAGACGCGCGCACGCAGCCGACCCCATCTGGTGGTGCGCGCGTCGAGGTCCCGACGCAGCTCCTCCACGGCGCGCCACACCTGGTCGGCGTCGGCCTCGGTGGGCTCGGCCCGTCCGAACGCCGACCGGTCGGCCACCGAGGCGAGCAGCAGCGACCGGGGACCGCCCACCGCCTGCGCGGCCTCGCTGCGCGTGGCGGAGGCGTGCGGCGAGTAGCCGTGATCGACGGCGGAGTCCGCGAACTCGCGCCACGCACCCGAGATGCGCACCCGAGGACCGGCACGCGACGACCGGCGCCCTCGGCGCCTGCGCCACTTGGCGGCGATCACGGCGAGGAACGGCGCGACGACCAGCGCCGCGACCGACAGCGTCCACCCGAGCACGGTGAGCACCGTCAGCAGGATGCTCAGCCACAGCGGCAGCTGGTCGGTCTTCTCCTGCTTCACGTGCGACTGCGGCGGCGGGTTCTGATCCCGGTCGCTGGTGTCCTTCGGCGGGTCGACGACGGACTGCGGTCGGGAGATCTGCTTCGGACGCTCCGGCTTCTTCTCTGGGATGGGCCGCACCTGCGGATTCGGATCCACGTCGACCCAGCCCTGCTTCGCGGTCTGCACCTGGATCCACGCCGTGATGTCCGACCCCGTGATCGTCGTCGAACCGTTGTCGCTGTTCTGCGGGACCGTGAAGCCGAGCACCACGCGAGCCGGAAATCCGAGTCGCCTCGCCATCAGCGCCGCCGTCACCGCGTACTGCTCCTGGTCGCCGATCATCGGCTGATCGGTGAGCAGCGAGGTGATGCGGTCGGCGCCGTGCCCGGAGAGGCTTGTCGGCTCCGAACCGATGCCGTGGCTGATGTAGCCGTTCTGTGTGAGCTTGAGCAGCACGGCGGAGAGCTTCTTGCCCGGGGTGTCGGCGTCGCCCTCGTAGCGGTGCACGGTGTCGTCGAGATCGTCGGGCATGACGGAGACCGCCGGCAGCGCAGCGTCGCCCGGCTTCGCCGTCGCCAGCTGCGCGATGGTGAGCGACGGCGTGGTCTGCGCGGTGACACTGTACGAATCGCCTGCCCGCACCGCGGCGATGTCGGCCATCGTCGCCGTCGTCGAGTTGTAGTAGAAGCCGTCGCGAAGTGCTCCCGGATCGTCACCGCCGAAGGAGATCGTCTGCAGATCGCCGAACGTCGGCAGCCACGGACCGGAGAGCCCGTCGATCGAGACCTCGAGCGTCTGGATGCTCCGCCCCGCGCCGTCCCCGTCCCGATCCGGCAGCGCAAGGGTGTCCGGCACCCGCGCGAACGCCCCCGAGTCGCCCGGCTGCGTGCCCACCGAGTACACGACGCCGTTGTACGTGTCGAGCGTGGCCAGGCGGATCGTGCGCAGTCTTCCCGCGCCGGTCACGGTGAACAGCGCCCGGTGGGCGGTCGCGGGTTGCAGGTAGGAGCGGAATCCGGACAGCGGGCTCGCATAGTCGCGCGGGTTGAACGGCGGCATGGCGGTCGTGCGCGCGACGGTGCGCGCGGCCGTCGTGGGCAGCACTGTCGTCACGGCGACCCCGGCGGCGACGGCGACGGCGACCGCCACCGTCGCGACCGTGACAGACCGCGCCGCGGCGAACGAGCGTTCGCCGCGGCGCACACCGTCGGCGTGCGCGCTGTCGAGGGACACCAGGCGGGAGACGCGGCGGCGACGACGCATCCACGCGAGCCAGCCGACGCTGAGCGCGGCGATCGCGACCACCAAGGGCAGCGGCGTCGCCGTCGTGTCGGAGCCGAGAACGATCGCCATGGTGAACACGGCCAGCGGAGGGACGAGGGCGAGCTCGGGCATCCTCGCTCGAAGCGCCACCGTGATCGAGACCAGCGTTCCAGCGAACGCCAGCACGTAGGGCGGCGTCAGCAGCGCCTGATACGACCCGACGGGAACACTGATCGTCACGAGCTGGCGCCAGCTCAGCGCGAGTGCGGAGAGGAAGTCGAGAAACCCCTGCCAGGTGGGCGCCACGCGCCACATCGTCTCTCCCGGCACGGCCAGCGGAACGCCGAGCACGAGGAACGCGCCCGCCGCGACGCACGCGGTGACCAGGGTGCTCCATCGCCGGATCGCACCGACGACGGCGACCGCGGCGCCCGCGACCAGTGCGCCGATCGCCATCGCGACGAAGTCCGAGTCGCGATAGATCGGCCAGAACGCGACGACGGCGCACGTCATGAGCACCAGCAGGTACCCCGTGGCGGCGATGCGGTGACGAAGCCCGACGCTCATACGGCCTTCCAGTTGGCCAGGCTCGAGCGCAGATCTTCGAGGTATCCGATGGTGAGGATGCTCACGTCGCCCACCCGACGTAGCCCAGGGGCGCTGCCCGGCGCGCATCGCACCACCACGACGGCGATACCGAGCTGGAACATCGTCGCGGCCTGCCTCAGGTGCGCGGTCGTCACGTCGGAACCGCAGACGAGGAACACGATCGACAGGTCGGGAGTGGTGTCGGCGGACACCTTGGCCACGTCGGTGATGTGCAGGGCTGACCCCGCCATCTCGATGCGGCACAGCGCGTCGAGCAGACGGGTCGGGGTGACCGCGTCGAGTCTGCGCACATCGAGCACGGGCGTCTTGGCGAAATCGGGCGTGCGCTCCCCGACCACGAACGACACGCTGCGATCGTCGCGCACCGCGCGCACGCCGAGGGACGCCGCCGCGCTGACCGCGAGCTCGAACTCGTCGTTCGATGCGAAGTCGCCCTCCGCCGTCGAGAGCGCGATGAGGAGGTTGCTGCGTCTGGTCTGCTCGTACTGACGCACCATGAACGCGCCGGTCTTCGCCGTGCTGCGCCAATGGATGTGCCTGCGCTCGTCGCCGCGCGCGTACTCGCGCAAGGCGTGGAAGGACATGTCGCTCGTCGTGAGGTCTCTCGTGGTGTTGCCTTCGAGGTCGCGCACCAGTCCCGTGCTCATGCTCGGCAGCGTGACGGTCTGCGGGTGCACGAAGAGCTCGGCGGTCTGCTGCCAGTCGGTCTCGCGGCGCAGGAGCCCGACCGGGTCGGCGCGCACCGAGCGCACCGGGCCGACGATCACGACTCCCCTGTGCGTCGTCGGCACCTGAAAGACATCGCGGAACCTGGTGCCGGGGCGCAGCCCCGGCACGGCGAACTCCGCGACGCCGTCCCCGACCGGCACCTCGATGCGTGCCGCCAGCAGGCCGCGTCTTGTGGGGTTCGAGACCTCCACGTCAACCGGTGCCGAGCCGCCGACGACGACGCGCGGCGTCGGCAGGTGCACCGTCGCGCGATAGGCGACGGATCCCAGCAGGTAGCCGACGGCCAGCACGAACAGCGCCGCCCCCACCCACGCCACGACGAGGGCCTCCGACCAGCCTGCGACATAGCCGGCGATGAAGGCGGCGATCGTCACGGCGGCGACGCACACGCCCGTCACGGTGGTGACCTGCGTGACCCAGTGGATCGCGCGGGAGCACCACAGCGTGAATCGGCGCCAGAAGCGCACCACCGCGACCACGGCATCGGCGAGTCGGTCATCGCGCGCGCCGACGATCCGGGTTCGAGCGTTGTCGATCCCGGTGCTGCCGGAGTGCGCGTCGAAGCTCACACCAGCGTCCCGTCCAGCGGCGGCGGTGTCTCCAGCACGACGTTCGCGACGATGCTGCCCGCGGTGACGCCGTCGAACTCGGCCTCGGGATCGAGCACGATCCGGTGAGCCAGCACGGGCTCCGCCAGCGTCTTCACGTCGTCGGGCACGACGTAGGCGCGTCCCAGCGCCGCGGCGTACGTCTTGGCCGTGCGGATGAGGGCGAGGCCGCCGCGCACGCTGACGCCGAGACGCACCTCGTCGGCGCTGCGCGTGGCATCCACCAGCCGCGACACGTAGTCGTTGATCGACGGATCGACATGCACCGACCTGGCCAGCTTGGTCATCGTGGTGACCATGTCGCCCATCACGACGGTGGGAAGCACGGTGTCGTGCGCCGGGTGGTCCGCGCCCTCGAGAATGCGCACCATCGACGCGTGGTCCGGGTAGCCGATGGATGCCTTCATGATGAACCGGTCGAGCTGCGCCTCCGGCAGGCGGTACGTTCCCGCCTGCTCGACGGGGTTCTGCGTGGCGATCACCATGAACGGCGGGGCCAGGCGATGGGTCACGCCGTCGACGCTGACCTGGCGCTCCTCCATGACCTCCAGGAGCGCGGCCTGCGTCTTCGGGCTGGCCCTGTTGATCTCGTCGGCGAGCACCACGTTGGCGAAGACCGGGCCGGGATGGAACTCGAAGTCGCCTTTGCGCTGGTCGTAGACGCCGACCCCCGTGACGTCGCCTGGCAGCAGGTCGGGGGTGAACTGGATGCGGCTGCTCGTTCCCGAGATGCTCTCGGCGAGCGCCCTCGCCAACGAGGTCTTGCCCGTTCCCGGCACGTCTTCCAGCAAGAGGTGGCCCTCGCTGAGCAGCGCGGTCACGGCGAGCCTGATGACGTGCGTCTTGCCGAGCAGCACGCGTTCGACGTTGGCGACGATGGCGTCCACCATGCTCTGGAACCAGGCGGCCTGGTCGTCCGTGAGCACGGCGGAGGGGCGCGGCGGCTCGGCCGGGGCCGGCGGCTCGGCCATCCGACCCGTGCTGCGGTCTTGGGTGTCGTGCTCGTGCTCTTCGGTCATTGCCCTGGGTAGTCCATCTCGTAGGTGCGTCCGTTTGCTCCGACGCGCACGGCCAGCGTGGGGTTCGTCGAGTTCGTGGTGCAGGTGTTGCCGGTCGCCTGCGTGCCGTTGCACGTGATCGAGACCGAGTTGTACGGGCCGGCCGGTGTGGTCGATGCCGTTCCGGGGGCCGACGTCCAGCTGAAGGTGCCACCGTTGCCGTTCGCGGCAGGGGTGTATTGCAGGCCGCCGAGCGTGGCATCCACCGCCATGCCTGCCGAGACCGGGTCGGACCAGCCGCTGGACAGAGTCGCGCCGTTGGGATAGGTGACCGTCACCTGCACCGACACGGAGAGCTGCACCCCGTACTGGTTCGACTGCACGGGCAGATGGTCGCCGATGCCCAGCTGCTGCGGATCTCCGCCGTTGATCTTGACGGAATACGAGACCGAACCGCCGCCGCTCGTCGACGGGGTCGGTGAGACGCCCTGGAAGGTCGGCACGAAGCGGCCGTTCTGGGAATCGCCGGGATCGGCGACGTAGACGGTGACCCTCGTGGGAGTCTGCGGAGCTGCCGGCGGCGTCGCCGAGACAGGCTGCGACGTAGAGCTCCCCACGTCGTTCGAGGCGGTGACGGTGACAGTCGTGGACTGTCCCGTCGGCAAGGTGCAGCTGGTCGAGGTGCCCGTCGTGGTCACCGTCTGCGAACCGCACGAGACCGAATACGAGGTGATCGCCGATCCGTTGGCGTTCGCGGCCGACCCCCAACCGATGTCCACGGTTCCGTTCGCGTCATTTCTCGGTGTCACGGAGGGCGTGGATATCCAGATCGGCGCCCCCGCGGGCGTGACGGCATTCGACACGGCCGAGTTCCACGCCGGCGACACCCCGTAGAAGTCGTTCATCGAGGTGACCGTCGCCTGCACCTGCTGCCCGTTGGTGAGTCCGGTGATCTTGGCGGAAGTCGTGCCGCCGTCGACGGTGACCGTCGCCGTGCCCACCGACACCCGGTACGCGGTGACGACGCTCCCGCCACCGGACTTCGGCGGATCCCAGCTGACCCGGATGCTCTGGTCTCCGCGTGTCGCCGTCACGTCGGTCGGCGCGCCGGGAACGACGTTCGACCACACGGCGTCGGGGTAGCTGACGGGATCGGACCTTCCGATGCCGTTCACCGCCACCACCTGCACGGTCACGGCGTTCTGCGGCCCGTTGCCAGGGGTGGGCACGGTGCACGTCGTGGCGTCGCACGTGGTCGTGCCGACGACCTGACCGGAGGCGACGAGCGAGACGACGTAGTTCTTGATCGCGGAATTGTTGTCCGAGCCGGCATCCCACGCGACGGTCAGCTGATGGTCGGCGACGCCGGCGATGCTCACGTTGGAGACCGGTTCCGGCCGGTCTTCGACGGAGATCGTGACGGTTCCCCAGGTGTAGCGGGCAGGGTCGTTCGTCGCATCGGCGACCTCGTACTGCAGGGTCGTGTCGGCGGGCACCGCGTTCGCCGCCACGCTCACCGTGAGATGGGAGCGATCGGCGCTCGGCGTCACGCTGACGCCCTGCGGCAGCGCGCCGTTCGCCAACCCGCGCACCGCGATCACGCGCAGCGGCGTCGAGGGGAAGGGGTTGGTGGCCGCGTCGTTCGCCAGCACGTTGACGGTGGTCGTCACCCCGCGCCTGGCGACCACCTGATCGGGTTGCGGAACGGCGAGCGGCCTCGTCGAGGGAACGACCGTGATATCGATCCGTCCCGACTTGCCGGTGTTGACGGCATCCCGCACGCCGACGATCACGCTGAGATGCGTGCCCTTGCCGGTCTGATCGGAGACCTTCACGGTCAGGCTGCTCCCCTGCAGCGAGACGGATGCACCCTGAGGCTGAGGATCGAGCACGCTGTACTGCAGTTCGCCCTGATCGCGCGCGTACGGATACCTGGTGAGCTTCAGCAGGTCGAGCGTCTTCTGCTGACCCGGCTCGAAATCGACTTGGGCGCCGGTGAAGGTCGGCGGCTGGTTGTCGCGGGCCGTGACGGTGATCGGCAGCACGAGCGTGGCGATGTGTCCGCGCGGATCGTTGGCCGAGCTGCCGTCCGTCACTTCGAACGAGATGGATGCCGGCCCGAAATACCGCGAGGCGCTCGTGTAGACGAGGGTGTGGCTGTTGCGCACCAGCGACGAGCCGTCGGCATGCGTGGCGTGCACGTGCGACGAGTCCGTGAGCCGCACGGATTTGCCTCCCGCCGCCACGACGTACTTGTCGAGGTCGATGACGAGCGTCTTCTCGCTCTGCACCGTGAGCTTCGGCGCGCCGGGCTTGAGCTGAGGAAGGGCATCGTCGAGCCCCGGAACCCAGATGAACCCGAACGACGAGATCGACGCATCGTCGGGATGCGTGACCTTGAACGGGATGATCTGCGACTTCGCCAGCACCCGCACGCGCACGCGGCCGTCGGAGGTCACGTGCGCCGTGTCGCCGAACCCGTCGACCAGCGAGAGCTTGAGGCTGCTCACCGGCCCATCGGCGAAGAACACGTTCGCGAGCGGATCGACGGTGATCTGCTGCTTGCCGAGGATGTCGCTGAGCGACACCACGGTGTCCTGTACGACCGGCCTGGACAAAGGTGCATCTGCACGCACGACCACGGTGAGGAAGTTGGAGCTCGTTCCGCCTGCGTCGTTCTGAATCGTGTAGATGAAGCCGTATCTGCCCTCCTTCTTGGGCGCGACGACCTTGACGATCTTGCTCGTGAACGTCGCCTTGGCGATCTGCGTCGAGGTGCGCTGCACCGACACGATGTGCAGGGCTCCCCCGTCGGGGTCGGAATCGTTCGCGAGCACCTGCACCGAGACGGTGCGCCCCGGCCGCACCGCCACCTGGTCCTCGACGGCGACGGGGTTGCGTGCCGTGTCGTCCTGCGGCGCGATGCCGATGCGCACCACTCCGTCGGCGTGCGCACCCAGCGCGTCGACGACGGTGTAGTCGAACGTGTCGGTTCCCGCCGAGTAGTCGCCGGCCTGGTAGTCGATCCAGTTCGGACCGACCGACGTCACGGCCCCCTTCTGCGGATTGGTCGACTGGCCGACGAGCTTCACCGAGTCACCGTCAGGGTCGATGCCCGACAGCGGGATGGGGATGCGCACGGTGTTCCCCGCCAGCACGCGCGCGGTGACGGTCTGCGGTACGGGAGCCCTGTTGGATGCCACGTCGATCTCGCGCACCGCGATGCTCACCTGCGCCGTCGCCCACTGCCCGTCTGCGTCGTCGACCCGGTACACCGCCGTGTAGTTGCCCGGCTTGTCCGGCGCGAGGTAGCGCAACACGTTCCCGGAGGCGAACAGCAGTCCAGCGCCCTTCGGCAGCGGTGTCGGCAACACCGGGTCCAAGGTCAGGTCGTCGCCGTCGGCCTGCGAGTCGTTGTCGAGCACGGGGATGTCGATGGCGTCGCCGACGCGCACGGTGGCCGAATCGGGATCAGCCACGGGCGGCTGCCGCACCGCCGGCCGCGGGATCTCCACGACGCGCACGGTGCCGTTCGTGCTCGCCGTGCCGTTGCTCACGGTGTAGCCGAACGTGACAGGACCGCTCAACGGCCGGGTCAGCGTCACCCGCAGAATGTGCTGCTCCAGCACCTGCACGCTCACGCCGTCCGATTGCTTCGGCGCGGCCACGCCCGTGACCAGCAGCACCCCGCCGGCCGGGTCGTAGTCGGTGGCCGTCACGTCGACCTGACCGGAGCTCTGCTGCTCGATGAACGCGTTGTGCGGCACCGTGACCGGGGCGTCGCCCGCGTCCTGCGGCGCGCTCACCACCACGCGCACCTCACCGGTCGCGGTGCTCTGGCCATCGGTGACGGTGTAGTCGACGTAGTAGCTGCCCGGGGTGTCGGAGGAGAACGTGAACGTGCCGTCGTCGAGGTTGGGCTGCAGCGTGACGTCCGGCTTGTCGGGAACGGATGCCAGCCGCACCGTTCCCACGCCGCCGCGCACGTGCGCCAAGGGCGAGATCGTGATCTGGTCGCCCGCCGTCACGGTCGCCACGAACGGGTCGACGATGATCGGCACCTCGGTGGGGCGCCGCACCGTGACGGCCAGCGTGCCGTGCGCTTCGGCCCTCCCGTCTGACACTGTGAGAGCGACGTTGCGCATGCCCGTGCCGGAGCCCGAGCCGGTGAACACCACGGTGCCCTCCGGGGTCGACGACGCGCTGTCGGGCGATGCCGTGGTCGCGGAGACGAGGTAGATCGGATCGCCGTCCGGGTCGTACCAGTCCCCGAGCACCTGCGTCGAGACCCGCCCGCCCGCGGCGACCGTCGCCTTCGTCGCCCGCACCTGCACGGGCGGCGAGTTCTCGTCCGGGGTGCGCACCGTCACCGTGACCTGCGCCTGCGCCTCGCCGCCGCGGCCGTCGCTGATCGTGTATTCGAACCTGATGCGCCCGCTCGCGTCGGCAGGCAAGGTGATCTGCAGCTGCTGGTCGTCGGCGGTGCGGGCGATGCGCCCCTCTTCTTGCGGGATGGGCGTGAAGGAATCGATGACCAGCACGTCGCCGTTCGCGTCGTAGTCGTTGAGCAGCACGGGCAACGGGCTCGTCGTGCCAGGGCGCGCACCGAACTCGTCGTCGACGGCGACCGGCGGAACCTCGGCCTTCTCGTACTTCGGCGGCGTGTCCTCGGTGTTCTCCTCCGACTGCGTCGTCGTGTCGTCGGGCTTGGCGAAGTCCGACCAGTTGTCGATCAGTGCGTTGCCGTGCTGCACGGACCAGGTCGTGCCGTGCGCCGTGTCGTTGAGCACGACGGTGCCGTCGTTGACCCGGAACGTGAGGGCGGAGCCGGGGCGCAGCGACGCGAGCGTTCCCGGGCGACCGGCGGCGCCACCCGTGCAGGAGCGCCAGGTCTGGCCGGTGTTCCAGGCGGCGTAGAGGCATCCATCGTTCCAGACGGGCGCGGCCGGCGTTCCGTAGCTGCCGGACTCCGTGTGGCGGAACGCAGTGCCGGAGAGCACGAACACGCCGGAATCCGCGGCGACCACGGGCGCTGTTTCGGCGTCGGTCGGCTGCGCCACGACTCCCCCGTCGCCCGCTGCGGCAGGGAGCACGTGCGTGCCCGACTCGGAACGCAGGGTGCGGGATGTCGCGTCGTACAGCATCCACCCCGCGCCCGTCGACGTCAGCTGCAGCGGTGTCGTGCGCGAACTCGCCTTGCCGGGAGCCTCGACATGCCAGGTCTGGGCGACCTGGTCGCCGTGCTCGGCGTCGATGCGGTACATGGTCGCCGCCTGGCTGGAGTACGCGTACAGCGTGCCGCCGGGGCTCAGCGAGGTGATGACGCGGCTGCCCAGATCGATGGTGGGAGTCGAGCCGGAGGTGAACGTCTCGAGCTGCTTCAACGGCAGGAGCCAGATCTGACCGGTCGTGCCCGACACGATGACGGCTCGCGAACCCGCGATGCCGATCTGCGCATCGCGCGGCGGAAGCGCCACCGGCTTGCCCGCCGTCACCGTCGCGGTGTCGACGGAAGACACGGTGTTGTCGCTGTGGTCGACGAGCAGCACGGACGACCCCGACTGCACGACGTCGACGCTCGTGGCGCTCGCGACGACGGCCGAGTTCAGCGAGTCGATGGCGGTGTTGGCTCTGCCGAGCAGCTGCTTCGATGAGTTCGTCACCCACACGGCGGCATCGCCGAGCACCATGCGCTGTTGCACGAACCCGCCGGAGACGATGGCGATGGTCGCCGTCAGCGCCACGACGACGACCCCGACGATCACCGTCCACGCCACGGTGCGGTGGCCACGAACGAACGAACGGATCACTGGTCCCCCGCCGGGTCGACGCACTTCGGGATGCTCTGTTCCCCCGTTCGCCCCGATCTGTTGACCGTCACCGTGAGGCAGACCCGGCGAGCGGCCGAGTCGACGGTGAACGACGTGCTCTGCTGCAGGCTCGGCGCCGCGCCATCGACGCTCACCTGGTACTCGTCGCCGTGGGCGATGCCGGGGTCGTCCCAGTGGAACCGGATGCCCTCTGCCGTGACGCGCCCGTCGATGTTGCGCACCACGGGAATGTCGGCCGTCGAGCCAGCGCGCGTGAGCACGATCGCCAGTGTGACCACGAACGCCGCTGCCAGCACGGCGCAGGCGGCGATGAGAGACACGGCTCCGACGCTGAGACGAGTGGATGCCCGTGGCCGGGTCGACGCGCCGGTCTCGCGCGACTGCGCGGGGGTCGCGCCCGATGCCGCTCCGTCGATCCTGAACCTGCGCCGCTCCTCGCGCGCGAACGGACGCACCACGGTGCGGTCGTCATCAGCCGACGGGATGGCTGCGACCCAACCGTCTGACGGTACATCGGCGGGGGTCGGTGCGAAGCCCAGCTCCGCCTCGATCGACTGCAGGTCGCGGATGAGCTCGATCACCGACTGCTGTCGCGCCTCGGGCTTCTTGGCCATGGTGCGACCCAGCACCGCCTCGAGCCGAGGCGGCACGTCGGCACGATCGATGGGTTGCGGCTTCGCACGCTGGATCCGGCCGATGAGCTGTGCCGTGGTGTTGTCGGTGCCCACCACCTCGAACGGCGAGCGTCCGGCGATCAGCGAATAGATCGTCGCCCCGAGCGACCACACCTCGCTGGCGACGGTGCCCGAGGTGTCGTCGGCGAGCACCTCGGGAGCCGACCAGGGCACGGACATGCCGACGGCATCCGCCAGTTCCGCGTCGCCGACGGTCGCGGCGATGCCGAAGTCGGAGAGCACCGGATGCCCGTACGCGGTGGTGAGGATGTTCGACGGCTTCACGTCGCGGTGCAGCATGCCCGCCCGGTGCGCCGTCTCGACGGCACCGGCGATGCGGATGCCGACGGAGAGCGCCTCGGGCACCGACAACGGCTCGACGCGGTAGCGCTGACCGAGCTGCGGCGAGCACAGTTCCATGACGATGTAGGGCCGGCCGTCGGCGGCCACGCTCGCCTGATACACCGTGAGCACGGCAGGATGCGCGCTCAGCTGCGCCATCAGGTTCGCCTCGATCTGGAACATCGAGCGAACGCTCGGCGTCACCACCTCGGCGAGCAGCACCTTCACCGCCACCTGCCTGCGCGGCATGTTCTGCTCGTAGAGAAAGACGTCGGCGAAGCCGCCGGCGCCGAGCGCGCGCACGTAGGTGAATCCGGGCAGGTTGGGCGGCGCGGAGGGCAGCCGCTTGGCCATCGGCGCCTCCCGTCTGCACTGTCGTCCCCGGCGGGGAAACGTGCCCCCATTGTAGGCGGCTCAGGCGCCCCAAGCTGGGGGCGTCATGGGCGTCAGGACGCGGATCGCGCGCCCATCGGAGGCCATCTCGCGCTCAGCGCTTCTTCGCGCCCCTGCGCCCGCTCGGTCGCGGCGATTCGGGAGTCTCGAGGACGTCGACGACCACGACGGTGACGTTGTCGCGGCCGCCGTTGCCGAGTGCGGCGTCCATCAGCTGCCCTGCGGCATCGAGCGGGCTGGTGCCGACGGTGAGGAAATGCCGGATGCCGTGCTCGGTGAGCTCCTTCGTCAACCCGTCGGAGCAGGCGAGCAGCCGCGTTCCGGCCACGATGGGGACCAGCGCGAAGTCGGGCACGGGGTCTTCGTTGAAGCCGACGGCACGGGTGATGACGTTCGAGTGCGGATGCACCTCGGCCTCCGCCGGAGTGATCGCGCCCGCGTCGAGAAGCTCCTGCACGATGGAGTGATCGACGGTGAGCTGCCGCAGCTCACCCTCCTCGAGTTCGTAGACGCGCGAGTCGCCGATGTTGAACACGAGCCAGTTCGGAGCGCCGTCGGCCGTGGTCAGCGCGAAGCCCGTCACGGTGGTTCCCGTGCCCAGATCGGTCTGGCCCGCGCTCTTCTCCATGTCGACGACGGCGGCTCGGAGAGCGGAGTCGATCGCGCGCTCGTCGACGAACGAGGCGGACACCCGTTCCGCCAGCCTGCTCACGACGGCGGCGCTCGCGATGTCGCCTGCGCTGTGCCCGCCCATCCCGTCCGCCACGGCGAAGATGGGCGACTTGGCGATCAGGCTGTCCTCGTTGACGGCGCGCCGGTAACCCTTGTCCGTCAATGCCGCCCAGGCCAGCGTGATGCGGGCGCCGTCTCCGCCGGGCACGGCCACATGGTGGCGTTTGCTGCTTCGCCCGATCTGGGTCACGCGCGCATCCTCTCGGGTGGATCTGCATGCCTGCGAATCACGGGTCGCTGTCCGAACGCACGCTCGATCACGGTGCCGCCGGAGTGATGTCGATGATAGTCCCGTCGCCGATATCGATCGTGGCGGCTCCCGGCACGGCGAACGATTCTCCGGGCCGGAGGCGCCGCGAGCCGCCGCCAGCGAGGGCGATCGTGGTGCCGTTGCGGGAGCGCAGGTCGGTGACGACCACGGCGCGCCCCGCGCGTTCGATGCGCACATGCGAGGCGGAGACGACGTGCTGCGGAGACGGCACCGTCACGAGCACGGAGGCACTGCCCGATCGGCGCCTGTCGACAGGCTTTCTGCCGACCACGATGGGATTCTCGAGGGGCACGGCGTCATGACCGGCGACAGCGACGAGAACGACTCCGGATGCCTCTGCCCCCTCCCCATCGTCCACGGGGCCTGCGAGCCCGGTAGGGGCATCCTTCGGCAGGGAGGGGGCATCGCCGTGCGTCGGTGTGCGTCCGGCCTCGTCGACCGCATGCTCGCTGACCACATGCTCGTCCACCGCGCGCTCGTCGGCCGCTGTGCGTTCGACGGTGACGTCGTCGAACCCCGGCCGCGGCGCGCGCTCGATTCTTTCGACATCGACGTCGACGTCAGGGCCGGGGCCGATGCTCGGTGAAGCAGCGGACCCGGACTGCGCAGCGCCGATCAGTGCGCGCACATGGCGAACCGTGTCGTCGTCGAAGGAGGCGGGCGGGCGCACGTAGCCCGCTTCGCCGTCGGCCGTCTCGAACCCAGCGCTCTCGGCTGCGACCGCCGACCACAGCACTCCGCCAGCATGAGCGCTGCCCTGCCCGATGGCGAGCGCGCTCGGGGCACGATGCGAGATCGCGCCGAAGCGACGCGCCGGGCCGCCGAGCTCCACCGCGACGACGTCGCGGAACGTCGCGATCAGCCAAGGCTGCATGCCTGAGGAGGTGAACCGCCGGGCTCCGCCCACCGAATAGACGTCGACGACGGCGCGACCGCGCACGACGGCGGTGATCTGCCACCCGTCTGCCGTCTCCTCGTCGTAACGCGCCACGGCGAAGGAGTCGACACCGCCCGTTCCCGCCGGGATGGCGGACACGATCTCTTCGAGCGAGACCGGGCCGGCCTGCGCGAGCCTGGTCAGGGCATCAACGCCCCGGTCGCCGTGGCCGGACTCGATGAGTGCCACGAACGCGTCGGCGACGACGGCGATCCAGTCGTCTTCGGGGGGGACGCGGGGCCGACGCGTATACGTAGCCCCTGCTTCTCCCGAAGGGCTGTGCTGAGGCCACCGATCCCCTCCCCGTCATCGCATCACCGAGTGTAGTGGCCGGCCTGCACGATGCTCGCGGAGCGCCGAGCGCGGAGCGGCCATCACCCCTTGGGCACGACGCCCCCAGAGCCCTTCGTCGCCAGCTCACGCGGCGTCGTGCCGCCCGACCCGAATGCCCATTGCGGCAGCATGCTGCGGTCGAGCATGGTCTCGACCAGTTCGGCGAAGCCGTATCCCGCATCGCACTCGCGAGCCAGAGCGACATAGCCGCCGGCGACGGAGCCTCGGCCGAGAGCCCAGCTCAGCCATGCCAGCGACGAGAGCACCGGCGCCCGCCGTGTTGCGGGCAGCAGCGCGGCCACTCTGCGCAGAAGGCCGATCGCGTGTTCCACGCCCGACACGGAGGGTCGGCCGAGAACGGCCTCCCCCGCCAAGGCCGACGCGAGCCGTTCGTCGCGCAACGGGCCGCCTCGCCGCCATCGCTCCTGGAAGCGAAAGGCCCGTCGTCCTGCCGCACGTCCCCAGGCCCAGGTGAAGAGCGCGACGTCGCGCGCCCACGGCTGCTCCAGCACGTGCGCGGTGAGCGCTGCCGCCGCCGGCCCGACGGCATCGGCATCCCAACCCGCGCAGTACCCGGCGAACCAGACGGGGTCGGGAACCTGATCAACGCTTTCGCCGCTGCGACTCGCGTCGTCGAGTCGCTCCAGCAGAGCGGCCGTTCGTGCGACCAGCGCGTGGTCGACTGCGTCGAGTTCGACCTCCTCGCCCGGTCTGCCTCGCACCGGGGCGGCATCCGGATCGAGTCTGCGCAGCCGCCTCGCGGCATCCAGCTCGCCCCTTGCACGCCGCTTGCCGCCATAGCTGCCCCACGCGTCGCACGCCTCGTAGAGGGGGCCGGAGATGCGCAGCCTCATCGACGATGCTTGCCTCCGCAGACGCTCCACCAGCTCGCCACGAGGTTCGCCGCCACCGCAGGCCTCGTCGGTGACGACGACCGGCAGCACGGCGTCGACGTCGTGCAGCCTGCGCACGACGCCGAGCGCCGACTGCGCCCAGAGCCTGATCTCCCCCGACGACGCCGTGGCGTCGGGGAGGTCGACCCGCAGGGTCCCGCACGTTCTCGCGCCGCGGAACGCGACGAGCACGAGGCTGTTCTGCGGCTCGAAGCCGATCAGTTCGGGAACGAGGGTGAGCAGGTCGAGGGGATCCGACGCGATGACGTGTGCTGGCATGGCACAAGGGTGGCGTCGATGCGAGGACCCGCATCGGGCGGATCCCCGCATCTGTGCACTCTCGTCGTCGCCCGCGGACGGGGGACGACGAGTCAGACCTCGTCGGTGACGGCTCCTGCGAACTGCGCGTTGTACAGCGTGTAGTAGGCGCCGCCGGCCGCGAGAAGCTGCGCATGCGTGCCCTGCTCCACGATGTGTCCGGCCTCCATCACGAGAATGAGGTCGGCGTCTCTGATGGTGGAGAGCCGGTGGGCGATGACGAAGCTCGTGCGCCCCTCGCGCAGCGCGCTCATCGCCTTCTGCACCAGCAGCTCGGTTCGGGTGTCGACCGAGCTCGTCGCCTCGTCGAGGATGAGCACGCTCGGCCGAGCGAGGAACGCGCGCGCGATCGTGAGCAGCTGCTTCTCGCCCGCCGAGATGTTGCTGGCGTCGTCGTCGAGAACCGTGTCGTAGCCGTCGGGCAGCGAGCGCACGAACCGGTCGACGTAGCTGGCGGTCGCCGCGTCGACGATCTCCTGCTCCGTGGCATCGGGGCGACCGTACGCGATGTTCTCCCTGATGGTGCCCGCGAACAACCAGGTGTCCTGCAGCACCATGCCGATGCGGCTGCGCAGCTCGCGCCTGGTCAGCTCCGTGATGTCGATGCCGTCGAGCGCGATGCGCCCGGAATCCACCTCGTAGAACCGCATGATGAGGTTCACGAGCGTGGTCTTGCCCGCTCCGGTGGGACCCACGATCGCGACGGTCTGCCCCGGCTCGGCGACGAGCGACAGGTCGTCGATCAGCGGCTTGTCCTCCGCGTAGCGGAACGAGACGTCCTCGAACTCGAGCCGCCCCTCTGTGGCACCGAGGCTCGCCGGCTCGGCCGGATCCTCGGACTCCTCGTCCGCATCCAGCAGCTCGAACACGCGCTCCGCGGAGGCGACGCCCGACTGCAGCAGGTTGGCCATCGAGCCGAGCTGGGCCAGCGGCTGCGTGAACTGGCGCGAGTACTGGATGAACGCCTGCACGTCACCGATCTGGATGATGCCGGCCGCCACCTGAAGTCCGCCCACCACCGCGATCGCCACGAAGACGAGGTTTCCGACGAACTGCATCGAGGGCTGGATGATCCCGGAGACGAACTGCGCTCCGAAGCTCGCCTTGTAGAGCTCCTCGTTCTTCGCCGCGAACCGCTCGTTCACCTCGCGCTGCCTGCCGAAGACCTTCACGATCGCGTGCCCCGTGTAGGTCTCCTCGATCTGCGCGTTCAGCGTTCCGGTGTGACGCCACTGCGCCACGAACATCTTCTGCGAGCGCCTCGCGATCAGCACCGTCACCACCAGCGTGAGCGGGATCGAGACGAGTGCGATGAGCGCGAGCAGCGGCGAGATCACGAACATCAGCACGAGCACGCCCACCACGGTGAGCAGCGACGTGACGACCTGGCTCATGGTCTGCTGCAGGCTCTGCTGCACGTTGTCGATGTCGTTGGTGACCCGGCTGAGCAGCTCACCGCGCGGCATCGTGTCGAAATACTTCAACGGCAGGCGGTGGATCTTCGCCTCGACGTCTTTGCGCAGCCGGTAGACGGTGCGCATGGTGATGCCGTTGAGGATGTACGCCTGCAGCCAGCTGAAGATCGACGACAGCACGTAGAGCACGAGCACGAGCAGCAGCACGTGCGACAACGCGGTGAAGTCGATGCCATGGCCAGGCGTCAAGGTCATGCCGCTGAGCATGTCGGCCTGCTGCGTCTCGCCCTTCGCCCTGAGGCCGTCGATGACCTGCTGCTGGGTGACGCCGGCGGGCAGACTCTTGGAGACGAAGCCTGCGACGACGATGTTCGTGCCCTCGCCGAGCAGCTTCGGACCGAGCACGTTGAACGTCACGCTCACCACGGCGAGCAGCACGACGAACACGAGGCCGAGCGACTCCGGCCTCAGCCTGCCGAGCAGTCGCCTCGCGCTCGGACCGAAGTTCATCGCCTTCTCGGCGGGCATGTTCGCCCCGCCGAACGGCCCGCCGCCGCCCGGACCTCGGCGGCGCGCGGGCGCCGGACGGTCGCGTCCTGTTGTCTCGCTCATGCTGCGTCCTCCGCCGCCAGTTGTGACGACACGATCTCCGCGTACGTCGGGGATGTCTCCAGCAGTTCCTCATGCGTGCCCTGATCGACGATCCTGCCGTTCTCGAGCACGAGAATCTGGTCGGCGTCGGTGATGGTCGACACGCGCTGGGCCACGATCACGAACGTCGCGCCCTGCTCGCGCTGCTTGAGCGCGCGGCGCAGACGGGCATCCGTCGCAAGATCGAGCGCCGAGAACGAATCGTCGAACACATAGATCTCCGGTCGTTTCACCAGCGCCCTGGCGATCGCGAGCCGCTGCCGCTGACCGCCCGAGACATTCGTGCCACCCTGGGCGATCTCGGCCTCGAGCTGCCCGTCCATCTCCCGCACGAAGTCGCTCGCCTGTGCGATCTCGAGCGCTCTCCACAGCTCGTCGTCAGTGGCATCCGGTTTGCCGTAGCGCAGATTGGATGCCACGGTGCCCGAGAACAGATAGGGCTTCTGGGGCACAAGCCCGATGCGCGCCCAGAGCACGTCGGGTTCGATCTCGGCCACGTCGACGCCGTCGACCAGCACCGATCCGCTCGTGGCGTCGAAGAGCCTCGGCAGCAGGTTGATGAGCGTGGTCTTGCCCGATCCCGTCGAACCGATGATCGCGACCGTCTGGCCCCGCTCGATGCGCACGTTGAGGTCGCTGAGCACCGGATCCTCCGCGCCCGGGTAGGCGAATCCCACCTCGAACAGCTCGATCGTCCCGTGCTCGCGAAGCTCCGTGACCGGGTGCTCCGACGCCGTCACCGTGGATGCCGTTCCCAGCACCTCCCCGATGCGCTCGGCGCAGACGGCGGCGCGGGGCACCATCACGAACATGAACGTGGCCATCATGACGCCCATCAGAATCTGCATCAGGTAGCTCAGGAACGCGGTCAGAGTTCCGACCTGCAGCGTGCCGTCGTCGATGCGGAACGCACCGAACCAGATCACCGCGACCGACGACACGTTGAGCACGAGCATCACGGTCGGGAACATCAGCGCCATCAGACGGCCGGCCTTCAACGCCGTCTCCGTGACCTGCTCGTTCGCCGTGTCGAACCTGTCGCGCTCGATGTCCTCGCGCACGAACGCCCGCACGACACGGATGCCCGACAGCTGTTCGCGCAGCACCCGGTTCACCTGGTCGATGCGCTTCTGCATCCTGCGGAACTGCGGCACCATGCGCGTGATGATCAGCACGACGCAGATCAGCAGAACGGGAACGCTCACCGCGATCAGCCACGACAGCCCGGCGTCCTGCTGGATCGCCAGGATGATGCCGCCGAGCGCCAAGATCGGTGCGGAGACCAGCAGGGTGCACGTCATCAGCACGAGCATCTGCACCTGCTGCACGTCGTTCGTGTTGCGGGTGATGAGCGACGGCGCGCCGAACTTCGTCACCTCGCGCTCCGAGAACTCACCGACGTGTGCGAACAGCGCGGCTCGCATGTCGCGACCGAGGCGCATCGACGCCTTCGCCCCGAAGTACACGGCCATGATGTTGCAGAGCACCTGGCCGAGCGTGACCAGCAACATGAACCCGCCGTTGGCCATGATGTACCCGGTGTCGCCCTTGATCACGCCCTTGTCGATCAGATCGGCGTTCAGCGTCGGCAGGTACAGCGACGCGAACGACTGCAAGAGCTGGAACACGACCACGCCGACCAGCAGCGGCCAGTGCGGTCGCAGGTACCGCACGAGAAGTCTCATCAACATTGTTCGTCCTCGGTTCGATGTCTCGGGTGGTCAGGCGTCGACGGCCTGCAGGGTGGATGCTTCGTCTCGCTGTTCGGTGGATGCCATCCCCCGCGAAGCCGCATGTCCGGCTTGCGCGCGCGCGGCATCCTCGTCTTCGGGCTCCCCGCCACCGGCGACGCCGTACACGATGAGGCGCGACAGCTCGCGCGGGTCGAAGACGCGCTCCTGATTGAACGCCGGGATCGAGGTCGCGAACGCGATGAGGCGCACGTAGGGGGCGATGTCCTCGAGCGGTACGTTGAGCCGTTCGAGCTCCGGCTTCATCAGCGCCGAGACGATCGACACGTACTCCCACGGGCGCTCGGGCGTTCGTTGCCGCACATCGGGCGGGGCATCGCCGATGCGGCCGGTCGCGGCCATGATGCTGATGACGCCGTGGAACCGCTGCTGCAGAAGGGTCAGCACCGCGCAGACCTTCTCCTCCAGCGGCAACGAGCTCTCGACCGCTGCGAGCCGCGCGCGGAGAGGCGCCGGGTCGAGATAGGTTTCTGCTGCCTCGCGAAGCAGCGTCTCTTTGTCGCCGAAGGCGCGGAACACCGTGCCCTCCGCCACGCCGGCCGCCTCGGCGATCTGGCGGGAGGTGAGGGCGGCGCCGTGCTCGATCATCGCCGGGATCACGGCCTCGATGATCGCCGCCTTGCGCGCTTCCGGAGGCAGCGGGCTCGCTCGGTTCGGGATCTTCGACACCCGGGGATCGTAACTGAGTGTGCACTCACTCCACAAGAGCGGAGACGAATGAAGGTTCGCTTGTCCAAGCAGGGTCGAGCCCGCTGCCGCACCAGAAAGAAGAGGGACGGCAGCGAGTCACCGCTAGACCGCGAGCACCGTGAACTCGCGCGAATAGGCGGGCGATCCTGCACCCTCGCGCCAGGTCACCCTGATGCGAGGCGGCGGCGTGCCGCGTCCGGCCGTCACCCTGAACTGCAGCACGTCCTGACGCTCGACATCACGCGGGATCACCTCGTCGGGCCGCACGAACTTCGGTGGGACGGTCGCATCGGACAGCAGGGCGTCACGCGCGGTGGCGAGCCCGGTGTTGCGCAGCACCCAGGTCGCGTTGCGCACCCGTTCCAACTGCCATGCCACCTGCACCACGCGCTCGGTCTCGCCGGAGACACCACCAGAGACGTCCCTGTCCTCCGCCCGCTGCACGGATGCTCGATTCGTGCTCGAGGCCCCGCCTGCCTGCACGGTATCGGCGACGACGGCGCCATCGGTCGCACTCGCCTCGAGACGGGCCGCCTCCGCTTCGGCGCGCGCCGCTTCCGCCTCGGCCTGCGACGCCTTGTCCGAGGCTGCTTCCGCCTCGCGCCTGCTGGCGGCCGCGGCAGCGGAGGCCTGGGCGGCCGCCTGCGCGGCTCTGGACGCCTCTTCGGCCGCGTGCACGGCATCCTGCCTGGCCTGCGCCACACGGGTTTCGAGCTGCTCCATGCCGGATGCCGCGGCCTGGGCCGTGCTCTCGGCTCGCGCGATCTGCGCCGCCGCCGCCGCGGACCGATCCTCGGCGGACCGAGCCCTGACGAGCGCGATCACGGCGAACGCGACAGCCACGAGAGCGACGACGAGGCAGATGACATCGAGCAGAACCACGGCGAAATTCTAGGGTCTGCGCCCGTCGTCACCCTTTGGATGTCCCGACGATCCGCACCTTTCCCGAATCCGACTCTCCGTCCCCAACCGTGATGTCGCACGCGCCGTCCACCGATGCCGGCACCTCCCGCGGCGGAGTCGGAGGTCGCGCATACTCTGAACCGCATGGAGACCTACCTGCTTCGCATGCCGAGCCCGATCGGCGCACTGGAGCTCATCTCGAACGGCTCGGCGGTCACCTCGCTCAGCATCGAGCGAGGCGGTGCCCTGCCTCACGATGGCGAGATCGAGCGACCGGACGACGTGCTGCTCGAAACCCGCGAGCAGCTCGATGAGTATTTCGCGGCTGAGCGGCGCGATTTCGATGTGCCGCTCTCCCCCGCCGGCACTCCGTTCCGCCGTGCGGTCTGGGATCGGCTGCGCGAGGTCCGCTGGGGCGAGTACACGACATATGGTGAGTTGGGTTTCGCGGTCGGCAAGCCCTCAGCGGGACGCGCCGTCGGCGGTGCCGTCGGCAGCAATCCGATCCCGTTGCTCATCGGCTGTCACCGAGTGCTCGGGTCGGACGGCCGCGTCACGGGCTACAGCGGAGGCGAGGGAGTCCCGACCAAGCTCTGGCTCCTCGAACACGAAGGGATCACGCTCGCAGCATGAACGCCACCACGAACCGAGAGGCCGGCACGGATGCTCCCGCGCGCGACGACGCGCCCGTCACCCCGCGACGCCCCGACCTCGTGATCGGCGACGACGACGTCGCGAGATGCGGGTGGATCGGCACCGACGTCGAATACCGTCGCTACCACGACGAGGAGTGGGGCAGGCCCCTTCGCGACGACCGCAGACTCTTCGAGAAGATCTGCCTCGAGGGCTTTCAGGCCGGACTTTCCTGGCGCACCATCCTGCTTCGTCGTCCGGCGTTCAGGGAGGCCTTCCACGGCTTCGATCCGGCCAGCGTCGCAGCGATGGACGAATCCGACGTCGAACGGCTCTTGACCAATGCCGAGATCATCAGGCACCGCGGCAAGATCGAGGCGACCATCGCCAACGCCCGAGCGACCATGGCGCTCGACGAGCCGCTCAACGAGCTCATCTGGTCGTTCGCTCCTGACGCGATGCACGACGCTCCGCCCGCCTCGATGTCCGAGGTCCCTGCCATCACACCGGAATCCACGGCACTGAGCAAACGACTTCGCGGTCTCGGGTTCCGCTTCGTGGGACCCACCACGATGTACGCACTCATGCAATCGGCCGGTCTCGTCGATGATCACCTGGCGGGGTGCTGGCTCGCCTCGGACGCGCAGCACGACGAGAGCTGACACGCCGCCTGCCTGCGACGGCGCGCACGCCACGATCGTTCGCGAACTCCCGACTCTCAGCGCGCCGCGTAGCAGACAAGGCCGGGTCGGCGGTGGTCTGATGATCCTGACGGTGTGCCTCGTGGTGACCGGTATCGCACTTGCCCGACCGCAGGCGATCAGAAACCCGGTCATCGCACCGTGAACGATCATTCTGGCGCGCGGAGGGGACGTGCGCCGACCTCATTCGCCGACCCGACGGTATTGCGTTCGCCCGCGATGAAGACGCAACAAGAGAACACCGCGAACGCCCTGATTGAGTGGCCCGGGCGTCGCCGCAACGAATCGTGCCGACCCCCGCTGGCACAATCCCGATCCTAGCTCAGTCGACCAGGAGCCGAACCTCCTGATCACCTGCGGATTCCATGCGGAAGCCCGCTCCGCGCGCCCAGTCCACGAAGCCGGCGATCGAGCGGATGCGCGGACGGTCGAGAGCGAAGGCGCGCACGAGCATCCCCTTGGCATGCTTGTTGAAGTGGTTGAGTGCGCGACGCACGCCGTCGTCGCCCTCCGTCATCACGCGCACGTACGCCGCATCGTCGCGAACACCCGTCACCGGTCCGAGCGCGACATAGCTCTCGGAGCGCAGGTCGACGACGGGCCCGGATGCCACCGCCAGCACCGCGGAGACGGCCGGCGCCCAGAGCTGCTTCAGGCGGATGCCCGGCAAACGTGACGTCGCCGACATGCGATAGTCGGGGATGCGGTCGAGCGCGCCGACAGGGCCGAAGACAGCCGAATGCACAGCCACCGTGCGACCGAGGTGGCGACGAGCCTCGGAGGGCAGGCTTGCGGCATCCAGTGCGTCGTACAGCACCCCGGTGTAGCGATCGATCGCCGGCATCAGCGGCGAGTCGAAGAGGGCGGCGTTCGCTGCGACCTCGTGCACCAGGGTGGGCGGGATGCCCAGTTGCTTCGCGGCGTCCTCGGCCGAGACATCGCGTGCGAGCACTGCGAGCGCCATCGATGCGACCTCACGAGCACGGCGCAGCTCGGGAAAGCGCAGAGAGTGGAGGTCGAGCCGCGCCTTGCCTGCCCCGCCGGTGCGCTTCGACTCGGAGGGCGGCAGCAGGATCAGCACGAGGCCGCCGCGCGGCGGCTCAGGGCGCGAGAAAGCGCGCCGCCGCGTCCACGTTCTGACCGAGCGCGTTCACGGTGTCCAGGGTGATCCTGGGCAGTTCGGCGACTTCGCCCTTCCACGGCTGATAGTCCTCCAGGCTCTGTTCGACGGCGCGCCACGAGGGCTCTTCGAAATGCGGCAGGTTGCGCACACGCTTCTCGAGACGCTCGCGATGCAGATCGGCATCGGAGCACTCCACCTCGATCACGCGCAACGGCACATCCGCGCGCTTGGCGAGATCGCGCCACTGCAGCCGGGCCGGCTCCACCGCGTTGACCGCGTCGACGATCACGCTGTGGCCCGACATGAGCACCTGCTCGGCGAGAGTCTCGGCAACGAGGTACGCGGCCAGGCCGGTCGGCTGGTCGGCGTCGATGCCCGCGTGCAGGATGGCCGACTCGATCGGGTCCACCGACACGATCGTGGCGCCGAGCCTGGCGCTGATCACCTCGGCGATCGTCGACTTGCCGGCCCCCGGCAGCCCGGCCATCGCGATCAGAATCGGGATTCTGACGTCGCCGAACTGCCGCTCGACGCTTTCCCCTTTGTCGGGCATTCGATCCCCCATCGAACTCGGCGCGCTCGAAGCGAGCTCAGACCAATTGAGCCTTGCTCGCGACGACAGACAGCTGGTTGTTCTCGAACGACACGAACCCGTCCGCGGCGTCGACGACCAGACGTTCTCCCCCTGGGAGCGTGATCCGCACCTCGCCCTCCGCGAGCACGCCGAGCACCGGCTGGTGACCAGCCAGGATGCCCAGCTCACCCACGACGGTGCGCGCGACGACCATGGCTGCCTCGCCCGTCCAGACCTCGCGGTCCGCCGAGACGACGCTGACCTTCAGCGTGGCCATGGTCAGCCGTTCTCCTTCTGGATCTGCGCCCACTTGGCCTCGACGTCGGAGATCGGGCCGACGTTGAAGAACGCCTGCTCCGCCACGTGGTCGAAGTCACCGCGGCAGATCGCGTCGAACGACTCGATGGTGTCCTTCAGCGGAACCGTCGAACCTTCGACGCCCGTGAACTTCTTGGCCATGTAGGTGTTCTGCGAGAGGAACTGCTGGATGCGGCGAGCACGCGACACCGTGATCTTGTCCTCTTCGGAGAGCTCGTCGACACCGAGGATGGCGATGATCTCCTGCAGCTCCTTGTTCTTCTGCAGGATCTGCTTCACCGTGGTCGCGACGCGGTAGTGGTCGGCACCCAGGTAGCGCGGGTCCATGATGCGGCTCGTCGAAGACAGCGGGTCGACGGCCGGGTACAGGCCCTGCGACGCGATCTCACGCGAGAGCTCGGTGGTGGCGTCGAGGTGCGCGAACGTGGTCGCCGGTGCCGGGTCGGTGTAGTCGTCAGCGGGCACGTAGATGGCCTGCAGCGAGGTGATCGAGTGACCGCGCGTCGAGGTGATGCGCTCCTGGAGCACACCCATCTCGTCGGCGAGGTTCGGCTGGTAACCCACGGCGGACGGCATGCGGCCGAGCAGCGTTGACACCTCGGAACCGGCCTGCGTGAACCGGAAGATGTTGTCGATGAAGAGCAGCACGTCCTGCTTCTGCACATCGCGGAAGTACTCCGCCATGGTGAGGGCGGACAGCGCGACGCGCAGACGCGTCCCCGGCGGCTCGTCCATCTGGCCGAACACGAGGGCGGTCTTGTCGAAGACGCCGGCCTCTTCCATCTCGTGGATGAGGTCGTTGCCCTCACGAGTGCGCTCACCGACGCCGGCGAACACCGACACACCACCGTGGTCCTGCGCGACGCGCTGGATCATCTCCTGGATCAGAACGGTCTTGCCGACACCGGCGCCGCCGAACAGGCCGATCTTTCCACCCTGCACGTACGGGGTGAGAAGGTCGATGACCTTGATGCCGGTCTCGAACATCTGCGTCTTCGACTCGAGCTGGTCGAAGGCGGGAGCCTTGCGGTGGATCGGCCAGCGCTCGGTGATCTCGACCGTCTCGCCGGGCTCGGCGTTGAGCACCTCGCCCGTGACGTTGAACACCTTGCCCTTGGTGACGTCACCGACGGGCACCGTGATCGGCGCTCCGGTGTCGCGCACCTCCTGGCCGCGCACGAGGCCGTCCGTCGGCTTGAGGGCGATGGCGCGGATCAGATCGTCGCCGAGGTGCTGTGCGACCTCGAGCGTGATCTCGTGCGCCTCTTCCTCGTCACCCGTGAACGAGATCGTCGTCTTGAGCGCGTTGTAGATCCCGGGGATCGCGTCGTGCGGGAACTCGATGTCGACGACGGGCCCGGTCACGCGAGCGATGCGGCCGACGCCCGGCGTCGTCTCCGCTGCCGCGGCCTGGGGGTCGGCGGTGGCTGTCGGTGTCATTTGTTCTCTCTCTTCGATCTGAGACACGTAGTTGATTCGTGCGCCTACTGCGAGGCCAGTGCGTCGGCTCCACCGACGATCTCGGAGATCTGCTGAGTGATCTCGGACTGGCGGGCATTGTTCGCGAGGCGCGTGTAGTTGGTGATGAGCTTGTCGGCATTGTCGCTCGCCGACTTCATAGCCTTCTGGGTGGCCGCGTGCTTCGCCGCCGCCGACTCGAGCATCGCGTTGAAGAGGCGGCTCTTGATGTAGACGGGCAGAAGCGCGTCGAGCACCGTCTCGGCATCAGGCTCGAACTCGTACTCGGGAAGAAGCGCCTTGTCTTCCACCGGCTCCACGCCCTCGACGAGCTCGAGGGGCAGCAGACGCACGACGCGCGGCGACTGCACCAGCATGCTGACGAAGCGGTTGTAGACGATGTGGATCTCGTCGACGCCGCCGGCCTCAGAGCCCTTCGTGAACGATTCGACGAGCTCGTTGCCGATCTCCGTCGCCGTGTCGAAGTCGGGCGAATCGGTGCCGCCGACCCAGTCGCGAACGCTTTGGCGCTTGCGGAAGGCGAAGTATCCGACCGCCTTGCGACCGACGAGGTAGAAGACCACGTCCTTGCCCTGGGAGCGCAGCAGCGACTCCAGCTCGAGCGCCTCACGGATGACCTGCGAGTTGAATGCTCCCGCCAGGCCACGGTCGGAGGTGAAGATCACGATCGCGGCGCGCGCGATGTTCTCCCGCTCGGTGGTCAGCAGGTGCGAAGCGTTCGAGTACGCGGCGACGGCCGACACGGCGCGGACGATCTGCTGCGTGTACGGTGCCGACGCCTGCACGCGAGCCTGCGCCTTGAAGATGCGGCTCGCCGAGATCAGCTCCATCGCGCGAGTGATCTTCTTCGTCGTCTGGGCAGTGCGGATGCGCTGCCGGTAGACCCGAAGTTGCGCTGCCATGGGACTCCTGTCTTACTCTCGTCGGTGTCTGATCGATACGGGTCAGCGACGACCCGTGACGATCTTCTCCTGGTCGACCTCTTCTTCTTCGATCGCCGCGTAGCGCTCACTGCCCGGCTCGATCAGAGGCTTGCCCTCACCCGTCTGGAACTCGAGCTTGAAGACGTCGACCTCGTGCTCCAGCGTCGCGACCGACGCATCGTCGAGAACGTTGGTCTCGCGAAGGGTGTCGAGCACCTTCGTCGTACGACGCAGGTGGTCGAGGAACTCCGACTCGAAACGAAGGATGTCTTCGACCGGAACCTCGTCGAGCTTGCCGTTGGTGCCGGCCCAGATCGACACGACCTGCTCCTCCACAGGGAACGGCGAGTACTGCGGCTGCTTGAGCAGCTCGGTCAGACGCGCACCACGGTCGAGCTGACGACGCGACGCGGCGTCGAGGTCGGAGGCGAACATCGAGAACGCCTCGAGCGCGCGGTACTGGGCGAGCTCGAGCTTCAGGGTTCCGGAGACCTTCTTGATCGACTTCACCTGAGCGTCACCACCGACTCGTGACACCGAGATGCCCACGTCGACGGCCGGGCGCTGGTTGGCGTTGAACAGGTCGGACTGCAGGAAGATCTGGCCGTCGGTGATCGAGATCACGTTGGTCGGGATGTACGCCGAGACGTCGTTCGCCTTCGTCTCGATGATCGGCAGACCCGTCATCGAACCGTGGCCGAGGTCGTCCGACAGCTTCGCGCAGCGCTCGAGCAGACGCGAGTGCAGGTAGAAGACGTCGCCCGGGTATGCCTCGCGGCCCGGCGGACGACGCAGCAGCAGCGACACGGCGCGGTAGGCCTCCGCCTGCTTCGAGAGGTCGTCGAACACGATCAGAACGTGCTTGCCGTCGTACATCCAGTGCTGGCCGATGGCCGAGCCCGTGTAGGGGGCGAGGTACTTGAAGCCTGCGGGGTCGGAGGCGGGAGCCGCGACGATCGTCGTGTACTCCATGGCGCCTGCGTCTTCGAGAGCGCCCTTCACCGAGGCGATCGTCGAGCCCTTCTGACCGATGGCGACATAGATGCAGCGAACCTGCTTGTCGGGGTCTCCCGACTCCCAGTTCGCCTTCTGGTTGATGATGGTGTCGATCGCGATGGCCGTCTTGCCCGTCTGGCGGTCGCCGATGATCAGCTGACGCTGTCCGCGACCGATCGGGATCATGGCGTCGATGGCCTTGATGCCCGTCTGCAGGGGCTCGTGCACGCTCTTGCGCTGCATCACGCCGGGAGCCTGAAGCTCGAGAGCGCGACGGCCGACGGTCTCGATCGAGCCGAGGCCGTCGATCGGGTTGCCGAGCGGATCGACGACGCGGCCGAGGTACCCGTCGCCCACGGCGACCGAGAGCACCTCACCGGTGCGCGTGACCTGCTGGCCCTCTTCGATGCCGGCGAACTCGCCGAGCACGACCACACCGATCTCGTTCTCATCGAGGTTCAGCGCGAGGCCGAGCGTTCCGTCTTCGAAGCGAAGAAGCTCGTTCGCCATGGCGCCGGGAAGGCCCTCGACGTGGGCGATGCCGTCACCGGCGTCGACGACGGTGCCGACCTCGACCGCTGCCGTGGTGTCGGGCTGGTACCCGGCGACGAAATCTTTGAGCGCCGCGCGAATCTCATCGGGGCTGATGCTGATGTCTGCCATTTGGTTTTCCTTGGGTTGTGCTCGTGGGCCGGCGTCAGCCGGCGAGTCGAAGTCGCAGATCTGCGAGGCGGTTGGCGATGCTGCCGTCGATCACTTCGTCGCCCACCTGCACGCGCAGGCCTCCGACGAGTTCGGGATCGACGGTGACGTCGAAGCGGGGCGTGCGACCGTACCGGGCGGTGAGCGCGGTGCGAAGGCGGTCGAGCTGCTCGGTCGTCGGCGCCGTCGCCGCCGTGAGCGTGACGACGATGGCGTCGGCATCGTGGGCGACGATGTCGGCCACTCGCGAGATCAACTCACCGATACGCCTGCCGCGCTGGTTCTGCACGACGTAGCGCAGCAGCACGATGGTCGCCTCGGACGCGCGGCCGGTCAGCAGCGCATCGACGAGGGCGACCCGACGCTCGGGATCGCCCAGCTTGCTGCCGAGCGCGAGTTCCAGCTCTGCGTCGCTCTCGACGGCCTTGGCGAAGGAGAACAGCTCGGACTCGATGGTCCCGTCGTCGCCGGATGCCCTGGCGATCGCGCGGATGCCGATCTCCTCGACCGCGTCGAGGAACTGATCGGTGCTCGACCACCTGGAGTCCGCCATGCCGACGAGGAGCGACGACGCGGTCTCATCGAGCGACCGGAAGATCGTGCGGACGAGCTGACCCTTGTTCGCCGAGTCGGGGTCGGACAGCACCGAGCGGAGCTGCGCCGATCCATCGATGATCCGGCCGGCCGACAGCAGTTGCTCACCGGTCTGGATCGTCACGGTCGGAGCGGCCGAAAGGGCCGCCTCCGCCGCGGCGAGAGACTCTCGAGTCGCTGATCCCACTACTTGCCAGCCTTCGACTTCTCGTCGGCCTCGAGGTCGGCCAGGAAGCGGTCGACGATGGCCTCGGCGCGCTTGTCGTCGGAGAGCACCTCACCGACGATGCTCGACGCGAGGTCGAGGGCGAGGGTGCCGACGTCGTTGCGCAGCGATGCGAGGGCGGCTGCGCGCTCCGACTCGAGCTGCACCTGCACGTTCGCCGTGATGCGGGCGGCCTCTGCCGTGGCCTGCTCCTTCATCTCGGCGATGATGCCCGCGCCATCGGCACGAGCCTGCTCCCGGATGCGTCCCGCCTCTGAGCGGGCCTCTGCGAGCTGAGCCGTGTAGTGCTCGAGCGCCTCATTGGCCTCGTTCTGCAGGCGCTCGGCACGAGCGATGTTGCCATCGATGGCCTCGCGACGCTCGTCGAGGAGCTTGTTGAGCCGCGGAAGCGCATAACGGAGGAAGAACACGAGGAGGATCAGGAAGACGATCGTTCCCCAGAGCAGATCCGGAATGGACGGAAGGACCGGGCTGTGGGTCTCTTCCGCTGCGGTGACGAGGGCGCTAAGCACTCAAACTCCTTGGCTCAGAATGCCGACAAATGGGATCGACAGCACCTATTACGGCGCGGGGAACGGGATGAAGGCGACGGCGATGGCGATGAAGCAGAGGGCCTCCGTCAGCGCGACACCGAGGAACATGAGGCTGGTCAGGCGGCCCTGGAGCTCGGGCTGGCGAGCGACGGACTCGATCGTCTTACCGATCACGTAACCGACGCCGATACCGGAGCCGATGACTGCGAGGCCGAATGCCAGCGGTGCAAGCTGTCCGACGATATTCATTGATGGTTCCTTTCGAGGGGTTTTACTGCGGTTGATTCCGTGAGGAGCGGATCAGTGCTCTTCGGCGACCGCGAGCTGGATGTAGATGGCAGAGAGGATCGCGAAGACGTACGCCTGAAGCACCGCGACGAACAGGTCGAGGACGGTGAAGACGATGGCGAAGGCGAAGGATCCGATGCCGAGCAGGCCGAGCAGGTTGCCGTCGGCGAGCACCGTGAAGAAGAAGAACTGGGTCGCCAGGAAGCACAGCACGGCGAGCATGTGCCCGGCCAGCATGTTCATCGTGAGTCGGAGCGTCAGCGTCACCGGACGCACGATGAAGGTGGAGAGGAACTCCAGCGGGGCGAGCAGCGGGTAGAGGAACCACGGAACACCGGGGACGAACAGCGAGTCCTTCCAGAACCGCCACCCCTTCTCCCGCATGCCCGCGTAGATGAACATGCCCCACGAGACCACCGCCATCACGAGAGGAAGGCCGATCAGTGCGGTGGGCGCGAGCTGGAACCCCGGAATGGATCCCATCAGGTTCATGCCGAGGATGAGGAAGAAGAACGTGAACAGGATCGGCTCGTAGCGCTTGCCGATCCGCTCGCCGAGCGTGTCGTAGATGATGCCGTTGCGCACGAACCCGACCATGTACTCGAACGCGGTCTGGATGCGCGAGGGGCGCAGCTTCATGTTCCGCGTGCCCAGCCAGAAGACCAGGATCAGCAGAACGAGGACCAGAACGCGGATGAGCATCACGCGGTTCATTTCGAACGGCGTTCCCGCGAAGAGAACCGCGGGAGGGAAGAAGTCGTCGATCGAGGGACCGGTGAAGCCGCCGTCAGAGCCATTGCCGTTGGCAGACAGCACCGTAGTGAGAAGTGTTGGCGTTATCAGAGCATTCTCCGGCGTCAGGCGTTCAGAAAAGGAACGGGGTCGGGGGTGGCAGAAGACAGCATATCAAAGACCAAACGGCGTCAGGACCGGTCTTCCGGGTCTCGCTCGTCAAGACCTCGCTCTTCTTCTCCAGGCAAAGTCACATCACTTGCATAGGGAACGCGGGTGCGTGCAAAGGCGACGAGATCGAGCACGAGCGAGCCGAGCACGACGATGATCACGACCACGAAGTAGACGCGTCCGTCGATCCACGACTGCGAGCGCAGCAACAGCGTCAGCACCACGAAGATGACGAGCTTGACGAAGTACGTGCCGATCACCGTTCCGAAGAACACCGGCGAGGTCAGGTCGCCCTTCGCGAGGCGTCCGCCGATGAGGATGCTGACAGCGGTGATACCGAGGAAGACTGCCGAGAGGATGCCGCCGAGCACTCCGCCCCAGAGTCCGGGAAGGCCGGCGACGAGCATCCCGACCACCGCTCCGACCACGGTCACGACCGCGGCGAAGATCGCTCCGTCGCGGAGTGCCCGCTTCAGCATCGGCGCAGCGCTGAGCCGCGTCTTGGTGCGGGGATTGCGGGCCCCGTTCGGTCGATCGGTCATCGGATCTCGTCTTTCGGTCTCGGTGCGGTGTCGTCGGGTGCGCCGACCGCGAGCGGGTCCGCCGTCTTGCGCCGCCCCAGCGGAGCGAGCGTGAACGCCGTGCACACCACGAGGCCGACGCACAGGAACAGCACGGCCGGCCAGATGGGCTGGAAGAAGAAGAGCAGGCATCCCACGGAGACGACGGCGGTCCAGGCGTAGAAGATGAGCACGGCCTGCAGCTGGGAATGCCCCATGTCGAGCAGACGATGGTGCAGATGCTTGCGGTCGGCGCTGAACGGTGACTTTCCGGCCCGTACCCGGCGGAACACCGCCAACACGAAGTCGAGCAGAGGAACGATCAGCACGGCGAACGGCAGGATGATCGGGATGAAGGCGGGGAACAGCGATCTGGCGCCGCCCTGCTGCAGGGCGGAGGGCTCGATCTGGCCCGTGACCGCGATCGCGGAGCATGCCATCAGCAGACCGACGAGCAGTGCCCCGGTGTCGCCCATGAACATGCGCGCCGGATGCCAGTTCAGCGGAAGGAAGCCAGCGCAGGCCCCCACGAGGATGATCGCGATCACCGAGGCGAGGCTGAAGTAGTTCGAGGGACTGGTGCGCACGGTGATCAGGTAGCTGTAGATGAAGAACACGCCGTTGGCGATGAGCGCGACGCCGGCGACCAGGCCGTCCAATCCGTCGATGAAGTTGATCGCGTTCATCACGAGCACGATCGCGAACACGGTCATGACCACGCTCATCGTGGGGGAACCGACCGTCACTCCGCCGCCGAGCGGCAGCGAGTAGATCTGCACGCCCAGCCACGCGACGAGACCGGCGGCCACGAACTGTCCGGCGAGCTTGGTCATCCAGTCGAGGTCCCACAGGTCGTCGGCGACGCCGATCACGACGATCAGCAGTGCTGCGCCGAGGATGGCCAGCACCGGGGTCGGGTCGGAGAACACGACGCCGAGCAAGGGGAAGCTCGAGGAGAACAGGTAGGCGACGCCGAACGCCACGACGATGCCGAGGAACATGGCGACACCGCCCAGCCTCGGCGTGGGTCTGGTGTGCACGTCGCGCTCGCGGATGCGGGGGTACAGCTTGTACTTCAGCGCCACCCGCCACACCACGATCGAAAGCACGAACGTCACGATCGCCGTGATCAGACCGATGGCCAGGAGAAGCTTCATGTGGGCTGCTGATCCCCTGCCGGCTCGTCGTCGAGCGCGTCGCCGACGACCTCGCGGATCTGCTCATCGGAGATGACGCCGTGACGCAGGATGCGCAGCTTGCCCGAGCCGGAGGCGAGCGCCGTGGCATCCACGATCGTCGATGAGGTCTCCGTCACATCGGCGTCCGCGTAGTCGACGCCCACCGTACCGCCGTCGAGATAGACCTGCACGGACTCGCCGAGCATCTCCTCGGCCCCTCGGGCCGTGGTGGCCGCCGGCATACCGGTCTTGTTCGCCGACGACACGGCAAGCGGACCGGTGGAGCGCAGCAGCGCCAGCGCGATGGGGTTGTTCGGCATGCGCAGCGCGACGGTGCCCTTGGTCTCGCCGAGGTCCCAGGAGAGGGACGGCTGTGCGGGCAGCACGATCGTGAGGCCGCCGGGCCAGAAGGCGCCCGCGAGATCGCGCGCCTCCTGCGGAACGGTCTCCGCGAGTGCGTCGAGCGTGGCGAGAGCGGGGATGAGCACGGGCGGCGGCGACTGGCGGTCGCGGCCCTTCGCGTTCAGGAGCGCCGTGACGGCGGCCGCGCTGAAGGCGTCGGCGCCGATGCCGTAGACGGTGTCGGTGGGCAGGACGATGAGCTCGCCGGACTCGATCGAGGCACGCGCTTGCTTGGTGCCCTCGGCGAGCCCGTCGTCGTCGGAGCAGTCGAAGAAGGAGGTCATGACCCAGCGATTCTATTCGGTGAGAAGGGACCGTCCCTGTGATCGCCGCGTGACCGCAGCGCCTTGCTGTTTGAAAACTCACTGTTTACATCGCACACTGTTTATGTAATACACTTCGAGTACGCCATACACAGATCGAAGGGAAGGCGATGGCATGACCACGACACATCGGCAGCCGGTCATCGAGGTGACCGGACTGCGCAAGGCGTACGGAAAGCACGCGGTGCTCGACGGCGTCGACCTGCACGTGGGGCGCGGCGAGATCTACGCGCTGCTCGGCCCCAACGGTGCCGGCAAGACCACGACGGTGAACATCCTCTCCACGCTGGTGCGGCCCGACGCCGGGAGCGCGCGCATCGGCGGCGTCGACGTGCTGGCGCGGCCGGCTCAGGCGAAGCGGATGTTCGCGCTCACCGGCCAGTACGCCTCGGTCGACGAGTTCCAGACCGGCACCGAGAACCTCGCCATGATGGCCACGCTGAACCACGTGCCACGAGCCGAGCGCAGAGGCCGGGTACGGCACCTGCTCGAGGCGTTCGACCTCATGGACGCCGCGAACAAGAGGGTCGGCGGCTATTCGGGCGGAATGCGCCGCCGACTCGACCTCGCGATCAGCCTGGTGGCCACGCCGCCCGTGCTCTTTCTCGATGAGCCGACGACGGGGCTCGACCCGCGCAGCAGAGCCCAGCTCTGGTCGCTCGTCGACGAGCTCGCGAACGCGGGCACGACCATCCTGCTCACCACGCAGTATCTCGACGAGGCAGAACGGCTCGCCGACCGCGTCGGCGTCATCGACGGCGGCGTCATCGTCGCCACGGGCACTCCCGATGAGCTCAAGTCGCAGGTGAGCGGTGACCACATCGTCTTCACCTTCGAGACCAGGGATGACGCGCAGCGAGCCGCGGCATCGGCCGGCGGCAAGGCGGGCGTCGAGGTCGTCGACGACGACACGGCTGTGCGGATGCCGACGGTGGATGCCGTCGCGGACATCCGTGGCTTCCTCGCGCACACGGCGAGCGCGGGCATCCAGGTGACGGACATCGCGATCGTGGGACCGACCCTCGACGACGTGTTCCTCACGCTCACCGGACGCCCGGCGACGACCGGCGCCGACGGCGACACGAAGCAGAACGACAGCACGCAGAAGGAGAAGGCGGCATGACCACCATCACGATGACACCCACGATGCCCGCCGATCGCACCAGCGGCGGCGGACTCGGCAGGGCGATCTCCGACATCGTCGCGATGTCGGGACGCGAGATCAGGCGCACTCTGCGCAGCGTCGACTCGCTCGTGACCGCATTCGCCATTCCGGTGTCGATCATGCTCGTGTTCGTCGTGATCTTCGGCGGCGCCATCGAGTCGGACGGCGACTACGTGAACTACGTCGTGCCGGGAACCCTCGTGCTGTGCCTCGGCTTCGGGGCGGCGGCCACCGCGATCGGCGTCGCCCAGGACGTCGCCACCGGCACCGTGAACCGCATCAAGACCCTGCCCGTGATGGGCTCGGCCGTGCTGCACGGACACGTCGTCGCCAGTGTGCTGCGCAATCTCGCAGCAGCTGTTCCCGTCATCGGCGTCGCGCTGCTGCTCGGCTTCCGTCCGGCGGCAGGGGTCGCGGGCTGGATCGGCGTCGTGCTCTTCTGCGTCGCGATCATCGTCGCGTTCACCTGGCTGAGCGTGCTGGGCGGTCTGCTGCTGAGCGTGGACGCCGCGTCGTCGATCAACTTCGTGTTCCTCTTCCTGCCCTATCTCTCCAGCGGCTTCGTGCCCGTGGACACGATGCCGTCCTGGCTGCACGGATTCGCCGATCACCAGCCGTACACGCCGATCATCGAAACGCTCCGCGACCTGATGAGCGGAACGGCGCCGGGCGCGAACCTGTGGGTGGCGCTGGCGTGGCTGGCGGGCATCCTGATCGTCGGCGCCGTCGGGTCGGCGCTCGTCTTCGGTGGGCGCGTCAAGGGCTGACCCTCGGCCGCATCGGCGGCGACCGGAAGACGCAGTCGTGCGCGGTGGATGCCGCACCGTGCACGACTGCGCGCCCGTCCCGACGGTCGGCTCACTTAAACTGACGGCACCGTTGCGCACTGCACGAGCACCGTGGACCGATCATTGCGAGGAGCGTGATGTCCGACACCGAAGCGTCGCCTGAGCCGGCACTGCCGCACGCCGTCGCCCTCTCCTGGGGCGTCGCAGAGCGCCCGCAGCGCGGCCCGAAGCGCGAGCTCAGCATCGAGCGCATCGTGGATGCCGCGATCGAGATCGCCGATGCCGAAGGACTCGGCGCCGTCTCGATGGCGAAGGTCGCCTCCGCGCTCGGATTCACCACGATGTCGCTGTACCGCTACGTGACGAGCAAAGACGATCTGCTGCTGCTGATGCAGGATGCCATCGCCGGGATCGAGCTCCCCGAGCCGCCCGATGACGACTGGCGTGCCGGGCTGAAGCAGTGGACGCTCGGGAACGTCGAGGCGCTGAAACGGCATCCCTGGTACAGCCAGCTGCCCATCACGAGCGTGCCGATGACCCCGAACACGATGCGTCTCATCGACACGGCCCTTCGTGCGCTGCGACCCGCGCCGCTCACCGACAACGAGAAGATGGCGTGCGTGCTGCTCGTCGCCTCCTACGCGCGCGCGGTCGGCGGAGTGCAGGGCTCGATCGCGGAGTCCGGGGCGTCGCCGGAGGAGGTGAGCGGGTCGGCGTATGCTTCCGTGCTCGCTTCGCTCATCACGGCCGACCGCTTTCCCGACCTCGCCCCCGTCGTCACCTCCGGTGCCTACACCTCCGACGATTACGACGACTTCGCGTTCGGGCTGGAACGGATGCTCGACGGCATTCAGCGCTACATCGACGAGGGCGGTTCCAGCGCCGCGCCGACGTCGTCCGACGACACGGAAGCGCGAGACAGCGCCCTCTACAGTTCAGACAAACGTGTCAAGGAAGCGGCCAAGGCACGGCGCGAGGCGGAGAAGGCTCTGCGCGACGCCCGCAAACGCGAGCGCGATGCGCTGAAGACAGCGCGCGAGCGCGCCGAGAACGCGAAGGCGAAAGCCGCGCGCTGACGAGGCTCAGCGCACCGCCGTCGTGACACGATCACGCATCGTGAGATCGACGTGCGTCGCCGTCGCATGCCAGCCGTCGGCGGTGAGGATGCCCCGCACCGCCTGCCCCTGATACTCGCCGTGCTCGATGGCGAGAAGTCCGCCGGGCCGAAGCAGCCGCAGCGCCCGCAGCGAGAGCGCGCGCACCACGTCCAAGCCGTCGTCTCCCCGTACAGCGCCGCCGGCGGATCGAAGAGGCGCACCTCGGGATCGCGCGGAATCGCGTCATCGGGCACGTAAGGGGGTTGGACGCGACGACGGCTGCGCGGCCGTCGAGGTCGGGAAGGGCATCCGCGAGATCGCCGTGCACGAGCTGGAGGTTGGTCACCCCGGCCTCGTCGATGTTGCGCCTGGCCCACACGTGCGCCTCAGTGGACCGCTCGACGGCGAAGACGATCGCGTGCGGAACCTCCGTCGCCATCGCGAGCGCGATCGCACCGCTGCCCGTGCCGAGGTCGACGCCGATCGGCTCCGGCTCGGCGGTCGCACGCAAGGCGTCGATCGCCAGTTGCGCCAGCAGCTCCGTCTCCGGCCGCGGCACGAAGACGCCGGGCCCCACAGCAAGCTCGAGAGACCGGAAGGGCGCTCTGCCCGTGATGTGCTGCAGCGGCTCCCGCCCTGCGCGCCGGGCGACCAGCGCACGCACGGCAGCAGCCTGTTCGGCGGAGACCGCGGCATCCATCACCGCCTGAGCCTGAACGCGGCCACGGCTCGCACCGAGCACGTGGCCGACGAGCAGCTCGGCGTCGACTGTCGGATCGACGATGCCCGCCTCGGACAGCACGGCGGCGGACTCCCGGAGCAGGTCGCGCAGCGCGATGGCGTCGGGAACCGTCGGGTCGGCCGTCGGCTCGGCGCGTCGTGCGTCGTCGGGCATGCTGCTCGCTCCTCGGGATTCGTGCTGTCGCGGCCTCCGGCGAAGCCGAGCGCTCGTCATGAGCACGTCACACAGGCCGCGTCTGCCGCGCGTCAAGAATAGGCTGCAGAAGCGGGCGTCGCTCGACGTCTCGTTCTGAGGCCGTACCTCGACCCACGAAGGACAGATCCATGACCGGCAACGTCTACTCCGATATCACCCAGGTCGTCGGAAAGACCCCTCTCGTTCGACTCAACAACGTCACCGACGGTGCGGGCGCGACAGTGCTCGCCAAGCTCGAGTTCTACAACCCGGCCGCCAGCGTGAAAGACCGCATCGGCGTCGCGATCATCGACGCCGCCGAGAAGTCGGGTGCGCTGAAGCCCGGCGGCACGATCGTCGAGGGCACCAGCGGCAACACCGGCATCGCACTCGCCTTCGCCGCAGCCGCCCGCGGTTACAAGCTCGTCATCACCATGCCCGAGACGGCCAGCAAGGAGCGTCGCGTGGTGTTGCGCGCCTTCGGCGCCCAGGTCGTGCTCACCCCCGGCGCCGACGGCATGCGCGGCGCCGTCGAGAAGGCCAAGGAGATCGTCGCGAACACCGACAACGCCATCTGGGCGCAGCAGTTCGCCAACCAGGCCAACCCGACCATTCACCACGACACGACCGGTCCCGAGATCTGGGAAGACACCGCCGGCGACGTCGACGTGCTGGTCGCAGGCATCGGCACGGGCGGAACCATCACGGGAGCCGGCGCGTACCTGCGCGAGCAGAAGCCCGAGATCGGCATCATCGCCGTCGAGCCGGAAGAGTCGCCCATCCTCAACGGCGGTGCGCCAGGACCGCACAAGATCCAGGGTCTCGGCGCGAACTTCGTGCCGGAGGTGCTCGACACCTCCATCTACGACGAGGTGATCGACGTGAACGCGGATGCCGCGATCGCCATGGCCCGCAGGCTCGCGGCGGAGGAAGGCATCCTCGGCGGCATCTCGTCGGGAGCCGCCGTGCACGCCGCCGTCGAGGTCGCCAAGCGGCCGGAGAACTCCGGCAAGACGATCGTCGTCGTGGTGCCCGACTTCGGCGAGCGCTACGTGTCGACCGTGCTCTACGCAGACCTGCAGGACTGAGGCCGCCGCAGCGATGACCGTACTCTCCCGGATGCGCGAAGACATCGCGAACGCCAGACGGCACGACCCCGCCGCGCGCAGTGATCTCGAGATCGCCCTCGCGTACTCCGGGCTGCACGCCATCTGGCTGTACCGTATTGCGCACCGCTGGTGGCTCTCCCCCGGGCTCAAGACGCCGGCGCGGCTGCTCTCGCAGTTCGCCCGGTTCCTGACCGGGATCGAGATCCACCCGGGAGCCCGCATCGGTCGCCGCTTCTTCATCGACCACGGCATGGGCGTCGTGATCGGCGAGACCGCGGTCATCGGCGACGACGTGATGCTGTACCACGGCGTCACCCTCGGCGGCAAGTCGCGGGGGCGGGGCAAACGGCATCCCACGCTGCGCGCCGGCGTCGTCGTCGGCGCCGGCGCGCAGGTGCTCGGAGACATCGTGCTCGGGGAGCGCTGTGTTGTGGGGGCGAACGCGGTCGTCGTGAAGTCGGCTCCGGCGGACTCGGTGCTGGTGGGGATACCGGCGCACGCGCGGCCGCAGGATGCTCCGCGTCATCACGCACAGGTTCGGGAAGACGAGGCGTGGCTCGATCCGGGGATTTACATCTAAGGTCTCTCCCCCAACGTCAGGCAGGGGGATCTGAGTTCCGGTGACATGCCCCCGCCGCGCTGGGCGCGGCTCCCGCCAGACCCGATGCCAGCCCCCGGAACTCAGATCCCCCTGCCTGACTCCGCCGTCACTCACGGGCTCGCGTGGTCATTCCGATTCAGTCGGCCCGCGACGTCGGGCGGGGAGAGGTGGGGGGTGGCACGTCGTCGGCGGCGACGGGTGAGCGTGCGGCGGAGCAACCAGATCGCGGCGAGGGCGAGGAGTGCGAGCGGGAGCAGTTCGGGAGCGGTGATGAAGGCTCCGAGCAGGATCTCCAGCGCCTCGAAGCCGATCAGGGAGGCGGCTGCGACCCAGATCCAGCCGCCGAAGAGAGACAGCCGCAGGTGCAGCCGGTGGATGCTGCGGCGCGCGACGAGCGCACACAATCGGGTCAGGCGAAGGGTTCTGCTGCGGGCGCAGCGCGGCACGGAATCGGACATGCGGGTACTCCAGGTCGACGGATGGGGATGCTTCTTCCCCGCCCGGAGTCGCTACGCGACCGCCACCTGAGCGGGGACTCCCCCGCGACCCGGCGCCCTGGCACCGCGCCCACCGACCGGGCGCACGAGCACAACGACACCGGCCGACAGCACGGCAGAACGACGCCGATCCCGCACGCGAGACGCGGCCGCGGGTCGGTCCGCTGAACGGAGCGCGACGCGCACGGCGACAGCCGCTGCGACCACGAGCATCCCGACCGCCGCGACCAGCGCGACGATCACGACGGCCGACGGCTCCGCGTGAATCGTGAGCCTCAGCCAGGTGTCGGCGACGACGAGCCACGTGAGCAGTGCACCCGCGATCCCGGTCATGTCGCCTCCCTCGGGCACAAAGCCTAGCGAGCCATCCCCAGGCGACAGTTATCCACAGATCGCTGACCTGGCGCATGTGCATCACATGTATCCCGAGAGCATGGCCGTGATGCTGCAGGTGAGGAACCTCCCCGATGACGTGCACGCCAAGCTCAAGGAGCGGGCACGCGATGCCGGCATGTCCCTTTCCGACTACGTGGCGCAGCAACTCGCCGGACTCGTCACCTATCGCAGCAACGCGGAGATCTTCGAGGATGCCCGACGGCGCGCACACGGAAGCGAGCGGCCGACGGTCGACGAGATCGTTCGCGGAATACATGAGGCGAGGGCGGAACGGGATGCGGGTCTCTTCGACGGCGACGGCGTCTACGGCCCCGACGGCATCTTCGGCGACACCGGTCCGGATCGTCGTCGATAATTCCGCGCTCATCAGGTGGCTCGCCGCGGGCGATGTCGCCGAACGATGGTTCACCGCGGACCTGCGCGCGCCCACGCTCGTCGACTACGAGTTCGTGCACGCTCTGCGCGGAATCGTGCGAGGAGGCGCACTCACCCTCAGCCGAGCCCGCGAAGCCCTCGACCTGTTCGGCGAGCTGACGATCGAGCGTCACGCAGCGCACCGGTTGCTGCAGCCCATGTGGCACCTGCGCGACGATCTGAGCACCTATGACGCGAGCTATGTCGCCCTCGCGCAACTGCTCGGGGCACCGTTGGTCACCCTCGATCTGCGGCTCGCTCGCACTGTGCGTCGCTGGTGCGAGGTCATCGTGCCGGAGTGAGGGCTCAGGGGCGGCCGGCCGAGAACGCGTCATCGACGCCGAGCAGGTGCCGCAGCACGGTGATCACGCCCTCGTCGGCGTTCGACGGCGCGTCGAAGCGTGCCACCGCCTTCACCTCGGGGTGGGCGTTCTGCATCGCGTACGACAGATCGGCGGCCTGCAGCAGCTCCACGTCGTTGAGATAGTCGCCGAATGCCGCGGTCTGCTCGGCCGTCACGCCCAGAGACTTCTGCAGCGCGCGCAGGGCCGTGCCCTTGTTGACACCCGCCGCCATGACATCGACCCAGTGCGCACCGGAGACCACCACCTGGTGCGTGTCGCGGAAGGCCGCGAGCGCCGGAGCGACCTCGTTCTCGGCGTCGCCGAAGTCGTAGACGGCCACTTTGATGATGTCGTCGAGGTGATCGCCGAGGTCGGCCACGACCGCGTGCTCCAGGTAGTACTTGCGCACCTCGACCAGGAACGGCTCGTCGTCGCGCTCGATGTACGCACGGCGGGTGCCGCACAGCACCACGCCGAGATCGACGCCGTTCTCGGATGCCCCGCGCAGCGCATCCAGAACCGCACGCACGAAGGATGCGTCGATTCTGGACGAGCTCACCTCACGTCCGTCGTGCACGACGTAGGTGCCATTCTCGGCGATGAACGCCATGCCCTCGGCGTCGCGCTCGAACGTGTGGAACAGCGTCGCGTACTGTCGCCCGCTCGCGGGGACGAATGCGATGCCGCGCTCGCGCATCACGTCCAGGAGCGGCCAGAGCCGGTCGGGAACGTGGCCATCGGCATCCAGCAGCGTGCCGTCCATGTCGGCGGCGACGAGCCGGAGGTCGGGGAGCGTCATCGTTCGAGCGTAACGGCACGCGGCACGCAGCTTCGCGCGAAGCACAGGCGCCGATCGCGCAGAATCGCCAGCGCGCCGCAGCGAGGTCAGCAGCATCCGCATGTGATTGACTCGCGTGCATGGGCAGCGCGACGGCGGGCGAGGATGCACGCGGTCGCGGCGCATCCTCGGCCCGAGGCCGTCGCCGGTCGCGACTGCTCCTGCTGCGCGATCTGGCCATCATCATCGTGGCCGCGCTGCTCGTGTCGTTCCTCGTCAAGACGTTTCTGGTGCGGTCGTTCTACATTCCGTCGGGCTCGATGGAGAACACGCTGCAGATCAACGACCAGATTCTGGTGAACGAGCTCGAGCCCGGACTCGTCCCCATCCACCGCGGCGACGTCGTCGTCTTCACCGACCCGGGCGGATGGCTTCAGCCCGACGAGGAGAAGACGAACACCACACCGATCGAGTGGGTGCTCTCTGTGATCGGCCTCGCCGCTCCCGACAGCAACAATCACCTGGTCAAGCGCGTGATCGGCCTGCCAGGCGATCACGTGAGCTGCTGCAATGCGCTCGGACAGCTCGAGGTGAACGGCTCACCACTCGTCGAGCCCTACGCGGTCATCCCGCCAGGGGACACGGACGCCGCCAGCGTGACCTTCGACGTGACCGTGCCGAAAGGCGAGCTCTGGGTGATGGGCGACAACCGGTATCACTCGCAGGACTCGTCGCTCAACCAGGGCCTGCCCGGTCACGGATTCGTGCCGGAGTCCGACGTCGTCGGGCGCGCGTTCGTCATCACGTGGCCGATCGGGCACTGGTCGTGGCTCGGCGACTATCCCGACACGTTCCGATCGGTGTCGGGCCCTCCGTAGTCATCGCTGCCGCCGGGTGCGGCGACGAGCTCAGTCCTCGCCCAGGGCGCCCAGCCGCGCCTCTTCGTCGGCTTGGATGGCGGAATCGATCACCGGGTCGAGCGCGCCGTTCATCACCTGGTCGAGGTTGTAGGCCTTGTATCCGGTGCGGTGGTCCGCGATCCGGTTCTCCGGGAAGTTGTAGGTGCGGATGCGCTCCGAACGGTCCATGCCGCGGATCTGCGACTTGCGGGCATCGGAGGCCGCGGCATCCAGCTCCTCCTGCTGCTTCGCGAGCAGACGAGCGCGCAGCACGCGCATGCCGGCCTCGCGGTTCTGGATCTGCGACTTCTCGTTCTGCATCGACACCACGATGCCGGTAGGAACGTGCGTGATGCGCACGGCGGAGTCCGTCGTGTTCACCGACTGACCGCCGGGGCCCGACGACCGGAACACGTCGATGCGCAGGTCGTTCGGGCTGATCTCGATCTCTTCGGGCTCGTCGACCTCGGGAAAGACGAGCACGCCCGCCGTCGAGGTCTGGATGCGCCCCTGCGACTCCGTCACCGGCACCCGCTGCACGCGGTGCACGCCGCCCTCGTACTTGAGGTGCGCCCACACACCCTGCGCGGGGTCGGGCGAGTTGCCCTTGATGGCGACCTGCACGTTGGTATAGCCGCCGAGATCGGTCTGGTCCTGCTCCAAGAGCTCGGTCTTCCAACCCTTGGAGTCCGCGTAGTGCAGATACATGCGCAGCAGGTCGGCGGCGAACAAAGCGGACTCCGCTCCCCCCCGCACCGCCCTTGATCTCCATGATCACGTCGCGTCCGTCGTCGGGGTCGCGCGGGATGAGCAGGCGGCGCAACTTCTCCTGGGCCGCGGCCAGCGACTCCTCGAGCGCGGGCACCTCCTCGGCGAACGCGTCGTCTTCTTTGGCGAGCTCGCGGGCGGCATCCAGGTCGTCGCCGTGCGACTTCCACGATTCGTAGGCGGCCTTGATCTGGCTCAGCTCGGCGTACCGGCGGTTCACCTTCTTGGCGCGGGCGGGGTCGGCGTGCAGCGCGGGGTCGGCGAGCTGCTCCTGCAGCTGCTCGTGCTCGTCGAGCAGGGTCTGGATGGAGTCGAACATGTGCTGCTCCCGGATGACTGTGGTGCTGTGGGTGGTGCCGTGGTGACGAAGGGTTCGCCGCGCGTGCGACGAAATGCCGGATGCCCGCTCGGGCCGCGCCCACCGAGGTCGGCAGGGCGCGCCCGTGCGGGCATCCGGTGACGTTGCTAGCGGTGGTCGTTCTCGTGCGCGTGCGAGTGCGCGACGCCGTGACCGTTCGTGGGCGCCGGCATCGACTTCTGCATCTGCACGAGGAACTCCACGTTGGAGCTGGTCTCCTTGAGCTTGCCGAGCACCACCTCGAGCGCCTGCTGCTGATCGAGGCCCGCAAGGGCGCGACGCAGCTTCCAGGTGATCTTCACCTCGTCGGCGCTCATCAGCATCTCCTCGCGGCGCGTGCCCGACGCGTTCACGTCGACGGCCGGGAAGATGCGCTTGTCTGCGAGCTGACGCGACAGGCGCAGCTCCGAGTTGCCGGTGCCCTTGAACTCCTCGAAGATGACCTCGTCCATCTTGGACCCGGTCTCGATGAGCGCCGTGGCCAGTATGGTCAGCGACCCGCCGTGCTCGATGTTGCGCGCTGCGCCGAAGAAGCGCTTCGGCGGGTAGAGCGCCGACGCGTCGACACCGCCGGAGAGGATGCGACCGGATGCCGGCGCCGCCAGGTTGTACGCGCGGCTGAGGCGCGTGATCGAGTCGAGCAGCACGACGACGTCGTGGCCCAGCTCCACCAGGCGCTTCGCGCGCTCGATGGCGAGCTCGGCGACAGTGGTGTGGTCTTCGGCGGGACGGTCGAACGTGGACGCGATGACCTCGCCCTTGACCGTGCGCTGCATGTCGGTGACCTCTTCGGGCCGCTCGTCCACGAGCACGACCATGAGGTGCACCTCGGGGTTGTTCGTGGTGATCGCGTTGGCGATCTGCTGCATCACGATGGTCTTGCCGGCCTTGGGCGGCGCCACGATGAGGCCGCGCTGACCCTTGCCGATCGGAGCGACCAGGTCGATGATGCGCTGCGTGAGCTTGGTGGGCTCGGTCTCCAGCCGCAGGCGCTCCTGCGGGTAGAGCGGGGTGAGCTTGGTGAACTCGACGCGGTTCTGCGCCTCGTCGTTGGACTGGCCGTTGACGGAGTCCACCTTGACGAGCGCGTTGTACTTCTGGCGTCCGGTGTTCTCGCCCTCGCGCGGCTGGCGGATGGCGCCGACCACGGCGTCGCCCTTGCGCAGGTTGTACTTCTTCACCTGGCCGAGCGAGACGTACACGTCGCTCGGGCCGGGCAGGTAGCCGCTCGTGCGCACGAACGCGTAGTTGTCGAGCACGTCGAGGATGCCCGCCACGGGGATCAGCACGTCGTCTTCGAGAATCTCGGGCTCGACCTCGTCACCGGCACCGCGACGCTTGCGGTCGCGGTAACGGCCACGGCCGCCGCGCTCGTCGTCGCCCTGCTGACCCTGGTTCTGCTGGCCGCCCTGGTTCTGGCGGTTGTTCTGCTGGCCCTGCTGGCCGTTCTGGCCGCGCTGGTTCTGGCCCTGCTTCTGCTGGGTCTGCTGACCGCCCTGGCCCTTGTTCTGCTGGCCGTTCTGGTTCTGCTGATCGCTCTGGCCCTGCTCGGCGTCCGCGGCCTGCTGGCCGTTCTCGGCCTGGCCGTTCTCGCCGCGGCGGTTCTTGTTGCGGCCGCGGTTGCGACGGCCCTGACGCGGCTGCTGCTCGCCCTGGGCGCCCTCCGGCGTCTCAGCGGCGGCAGCGGCATCCTTCTCGGACGCCTTCTGCTCGACGTCCGACGACGTGTCGGCGGCGGAGGCCTCGGTCGCAGCATCGCGTGCCGCGGGAACAGCCTGGGCATCGTCGGCGCCCGAGTCGTCGGCGAGCGGCGGGAGGCCGGCCTCGCCGTGGTTCACGTGGCCAGCGGCGGACACCGTGTGGCCGCCGTCGACGCTCGTGACGCGACGGGAGCCGCGACGCGCGCGCGCCGGCGGGGTCTGCAGGTCGAGAGCGGCCTGCAGGGCTGCCTCGGCCTGGGCCGGGCTGAGCTCCGACTCGGCGGGCGCCTGAGCATCGGATTCCGCGCTCGGCGCGGTCGCGGGGACGGCTTCGTCCTCGACCGGAAGCTCGAGCTGCGCGGCGACCGTCGGCTCGACCGCGGCAGGAGCCGCTGCACCGCGCGCCGCCTCGATGGCGGCGACGAGCTCGCCCTTGCGCAGCTTCGCCGCGCCGGAGATGCCCAGCTCGGAGGCCAGGGCCTGCAGCTGCGGCACACGCAGCGCCGACAGATCGGTGGTGGAGTCCGCGCCATCGGCGCGGAGATTGACATCAGTCACTGAAGAGGATTCCTTTCCTCTGGCGGGCATAGATGCACCTCGCCCAGAGTGCGTGCCGTACGAATGCCGCCCGGTCGTGGTTCGACCGCGTGCGTCGGGGATCGCCACGCGGACTGCGAGCGGGTACGACAGCAGTGAGTTACAAGAATTTCACCCGATCACCGGATTCGCGCTACGTGCGCGCCACCCGGTGGGTGCGGCCAGTCTACCACCGTCGGCATGTCGTTCGGGCCACGCGTCGTCGCGCGGCGCGCCGCCGCTCCAGCACGTCGACCCGACCGACACGGCTACGGGGTGCCGGCCGTTCGCTGCACGGTGGCGCCGAGAAAGTCGACGGCCAACATGAGCGGCTGCCACACGGTCTCCGCCGAGTCGGCGACGAGACTGGCTGCGGCGAGGCGCTGCGCAGGATCGCTGCACAGCACCAGGATCGAGGGCCCGGCGCCCGACACGACGGCCGGGAAGCCCGCGGCGCGCAGTGCCGAGATGAGCCGGTTGGTCTCCGGCATGGCCTGCGCACGATAGTTCTGATGCAGCTTGTCCTCGGTGGCCGCCAGCAGCAGCTCAGGACTCTGCACGAGAGCCGCGATGAGGAGCGCCGAACGCGACACGTTGAAGACCGCGTCCTCGTGCGGCACCGACTGCGGCTGCAGGCTGCGCGCGAGAGCCGTGGACATCACGTGCTCCGGAACGAACACCAGGGGCGACACGCCCCGATGCACCATCAGCTTCTTGTGCGCGGGACCGGTGCCGGACATCCACGCGATGGTGAGGCCGCCGAAAAGGGCGGGGGCGACGTTGTCAGGATGCCCCTCCAACTCCGTCGCCAGCGCGAGCAACTGCGCCGCGTCGAGCTCGACGATGCCCTCGAGCAGCCCCTTCGCCGCCACGATCCCCGACACGATGGCAGCGCCGGAGGAACCGAGGCCACGGCCGTGCGGGATGGAGTTGTTGGCGATGAGCTGCACACCGGGCATCGGCACGCCCGCCGCCGCGAACGTGTGCGCGATGGAGCGCACGACGAGGTTGGTCTCGTCGGTCGGCACCTCGCCCTCGCCGACGCCGTGCACCGTGACGGTCGCTCCCGGCGCCTCGCGCACGGTGACCGTGAGGTCGTCGTAGAGAGCGAGCGCCAGACCGAGCGTGTCGAATCCGGGGCCGAGGTTGGCCGACGTCGCCGGCACCTTGACGCGCACCGAGCGCCCGACGGGCACACGGTCGAGCGTGGTCGCCGCGCCTGCCGACGCCTGCCCGACTCCCGCGCCGGAGACCGGCGATTCGCCGCCGAACTCGCTCACACCGCGTCCGTCGGGCTCGCGGCGGCGCGGCTGAGGCCGAGCACGTCGGCGATCTCCGCGACGTCCACGGGAACGGACGTGGGCTGCACCTCGCCGCCGCCGGGAAGACGAAGAGCCCACTGCGGGTCCTTCAGGCCGTGGCCGGTGACCGTGAGCACGACACGCGAGCCGGCAGGGACATCCCCCGCCTCCGCGCGCTCGAGCAGGCCGGCGACGCTGATCGCACTGGCGGGCTCGACGAAGATGCCCACCTCGGCGGAGAGGATGCGCTGAGCGGCGAGGATCTTCTCGTCGTCGATGGCGCCGAAATAGCCGTTCGTGGCCTCGCGCGCCGCGATCGCGAGCTCCCACGACGCCGGGTTGCCGATGCGGATGGCGCTGGCCACCGTGTCGGGGTCTTTCACCGGGTGTCCGAGCACGATCGGCGCGCTGCCCGCTGCCTGGAAGCCGAACATGCGGGGCAGCTTCGTGGAGATCCCGCGCTCCGCCTCCTCGGTGTAGCCGCGCGTGTACGCGGTGTAGTTGCCGGCGTTGCCGACCGGGATGAAGTGGAAGTCGGGGGCGTCGCCCAACACCTCGACGACCTCGAACGCCGCCGTCTTCTGGCCCTCGATGCGGTCGTTGTTCACCGAGTTGACCAGGTGCACCGGGTAATTGGCGGCGAGGTCTCTGGCGATGTCGAGGCAGTCGTCGAAGTTGCCGCGCACCTGAAGAAGCTCGGCGTTGTGGGCGATGGCCTGGCTCAGCTTGCCCATCGCGATCTTGCCCTCTGGCACGAGAACGACGGCCTTGATGCCGGCGTGGGTCGCGTAGGCGGCGGCTGAGGCGGAGGTGTTGCCCGTCGACGCGCAGATCACGGCCTTCGCGCCCTGCTCGACGGCCTTCGAGACCGCCATGGTCATGCCGCGGTCCTTGAAGGAGCCCGTCGGGTTCATGCCCTCGAACTTGACGTAGACATCCGCCCCGGTGCGGCGCGAGAGCGCGGCCGCGGGAATGAGCGGCGTGCCACCCTCGCCGAGCGTGACGATCGGCGTCGCCTCGCTCACGTCGAGACGGTCGGCGTATTCGCGCAGAACGCCCTGCCATTGGTGGGCCACGTCAGGCTCCTTCAACTCGTAGAACGGAGGTCACGGCCACGACTTCCCCGCTGTCGCGGAGGGCGCCGACCGTGGCCGCCAGTGCGGATTCGAACGCCACATGCGTTCCGATGACCAGCGTAGCCGTGCCGGGAACGGCATCCCGACCGGCGGATTGGCCGTCGGATGCCAGCGCGGCGTGCGCGACCGTCTGGGTGAGCGTCTCGACCGACACGTCGTGCGAAGCCAACGTGGCGGCGACGCGCGAGAGCACGCCGGGGGCGTCGGTGACGCGCAGCGTGATCTGGTAGCGCGTGCGCACCGCCTCTGCGCCGAGCACGGGGAGATCGGCGCGCGTCGACTCGGCGACACCTGGCCCGCCGACGACGTGGCGCCTGGCTGCGGAGACCACATCGCCCAGCACCGCCGAGGCCGTCTGCAGGCCGCCGGCACCGGCCCCGTAGAACATGAGGTCGCCTGCTGCCGCTGCCTGCACGAAGACGGCGTTGTGCACGCCGCGCACGGCGGCCAGCGGATGCTCCCTCGGCACCAATGCCGGATACACGCGCGCCGAAACGCCCTCGACACCGTCTTCGCCGACCACGCGCTCGCAGATGGCGAGCAGCTTGATCACGTAGCCTCCGGCGCGCGCGGCGTCGACCTGTTCCTTCGTGACGCTCGTGATGCCCTCGCGATACACGGAGCCGAGCGGCACACTCGTGTGGAAGGCCAGGCCTGCGATGATCGCGGCCTTGGCCGCGGCATCGTAGCCCTCGATGTCGGCGGACGGATCGCTCCGCTCCGCGTAGCCGAGCTCGGTCGCCACGGCGAGCGCGGACTCCATGCTCTCCCCCGCCGTGTCCATGCGGTCGAGGATGAAGTTGGTGGTGCCGTTGACGATGCCGAGGATGCGCTCCACCCTGTCGCCCGCGAGGCTCTCGCGCAGCGGCCGGATGATGGGGATCGCGCCGCCGACGGCTGCCTCGTAGTAGAGCTGCGCGCCCACCTGCTCGGCGGCGGCGAACAACTCGGGTCCGTGCTCGGCCAGCAGCGCCTTGTTGCCGGTGACGACGTCGGCGCCCGAGGTGAGCGCGAGCAGCACGTACTCCCGCGCGGGGTCGATGCCGCCCATCAGCTCGACGACGATGTCCGCGCTCAGGATGAGGGAGCGCGCGTCGGTCGTGAAGAGCTCGCGCGGGAGGTCGGCGCGGCGCGGGGCATCCACGTCGCGCACCGCGATGCCGACGAGTTCGAGCCCGGCACCGATGCGGGATGCCAGCTCGTCGCCGTGCTCGAGCAGCAGCTTCGCCACCTGGGAACCGACGGATCCGGCCCCGAGCAGCGCGACCTTCAGGGTTCGGTATTCGATCACTTCGCCCCCTCCTGGCGATCGGCGCGGGCCAGCGGACCCGGCGCATCCTCATGCCGCCGCTCCACGGCGGGCGCGGTCTCTGCGTGCCGCGCCCCGAGGTCGCGGACGAGCAGGTCGTCGACGGTCTCGCCGCGCACGATCATGCGTGAGGCTCCGTCTGACACCGCGACCACGGCGGGCCGCGGCAGATAGTTGTAGTTGCTCGACAGCGACCAGCAGTAGGCGCCGGTCGCCGCCACGGCGAGCACATCGCCCTCGGCGACGTCAGCGGGCAGGTACTCGTCGTTCACGACGATGTCACCCGACTCGCAGTGCTTGCCCGCCACCCGCACGAGCACAGGCTCGGCGGGCGAGGTGCGCGAGACGATGCGGGCCGAGTAATCGGCCCCGTACAGCGCGGGACGTGCGTTGTCGCTCATGCCGCCGTCGACGCTGACGTACAGACGCTGAGCCGGTGTGCCGTCGGCGTCGAGGTTCACGGGCTTGGTGGTGCCGACCGTGTAGAGCGTGACACCTGCAGGCCCGACGATGTAGCGGCCGGGCTCGAACGCCACGACGGGAAGCGGGATATTCGCCCGCTCGCACTCCGCCGCGAGCACCTGGGCAACACGCTGCGCCAGGTCTTCGATGCGGTCGGGTTCATCAGCGCTCGTGTAGGCGATGCCGAATCCCCCGCCGAGGTTCAGCTCGGGCACCGGGCCGCCGGCCAGCAGCCTGGCATGCACGGCGACGAGCCGCGCCGCGGATTCGGCGAAACCGTCGGCGCCGAAGATCTGCGAGCCGATGTGACAGTGCAGGCCGACGAATTCGAGACCGTCGTGCGAGCGGATCAGCGCCACGAGCCGTTCGGCGTCGTCGAGCGCGACGCCGAACTTCTGGTCCTCATGCGCTGTCGCGAGAAACTCGTGGGTGTGCGCGTGCACGCCGGTGCGCACCCGGAGCCGCACGCGCTGCACGCGCCCGTGGGCGGATGCTGCCTGCGCGACCCGCGCGATCTCCTGCTCGGAGTCGATCACGATCGTGCCGACTCCGACCTCGATCGCACGGTCGATCTCCGCACGCGACTTGTTGTTGCCGTGCAGGCCGAGCCGGCCGGCATCCACTCCCGCCGCCAGCGCCACCGCGAGTTCGCCGCCGCTGGCGACGTCGATGCGCAGACCGGCCTCGGTGACCCAGCGGGCGACCTCGGTGCTGAGGAACGCCTTGCCCGCGTAATAAACCTCTGCCGTGGTGTCCACGCGCTCGAAGGCGTCGGTGAAGGCCAGGCGCACGCGCTCGGCGAGCTCACGCACCACGCGCTCGTCGAGAACGTAGAGCGGCGTCGCGTAGTCGGCGACGAGGTCGTCGACGCGAACACCGCCGATCACAGCGACGCCGTCGTCGGTTCTGCGGATGCCTGTAGGCCAGACCTCGGGAACGAACGCGTTGCCGTCGTCGGGGGCGTGCAGCCAGTCTGGGGCCAGCGGGTTGTCGGGCACGAAAGGTCACCTCGAACAGTTGGGATGGGCTGGCGAGCGGATCCGGATTGACCCCTGAAGCCGAGAGACGATGCGCGAATGCGCGGCCCCAAAAGTGTATCCGCTGGTATCCCAACCCCGGAAAACGAGCGCGTCACACGCGGCTCTGTCAGCCGCAGGAGCCCTTGGTCTGCAATGTCTCGTCGCTGAGCACGAAGTCGTTCGCGCGCACGGAGACGTGGGCGACGTCGTCCTCGACCGTGAGGCCCGTCACATCGATGCCCTTCGGCAGGTACTGCGCGACGCAGATCGAGATCTGCGACGGCAGCAGGTCCTTCGCGAACCGCGTCACGTCGAGCGACCCGCCACCGGCCGTCACGCTCACGTTCTGCGGCGAGAGCACGACGGTGTCTCCGCCCTTCAGCGTCGGAGTCACGGACGCCGTGTACCCGACATCGATGCCGAGAATCTGGCCGGTTCCCTTGAGCCCCACCTCGTTCTGCTTCAGCGTGACCGTGGTGCCGTTCGGCAGGTCGACGAGGCCGTTGACGGCGCGCTGACCGATCGTCATCGACCCGTCGATGCGCTGGACCGGCTTGGAGAAGTCGGTCGGCACGCCGTGTGCGACGATGTTCGCGCTCAGCCTGTTGCCCTGCACGAGCACGTCGCTCGACGTCAGTTCGATCTTCTCGAACCGGCCGCTCAGGTACTGCCCGATCACCGAGAACCCGTCGATCTTCACGGAGAGGTCGTTCGCGGTCACGTCGTCGGGCAGTTGCGAGCGGATCTCGTCGCTCACGGCGTTCTGTGCGACCTGGCGCAGCACGGCATCCGTCACGAAGAAGAGCACGACGAGCACCGCCACCACACCGACGATCCACACGGCGGCCTTCAGACCGCGGCGCCGACCGGGCGCGGGCCCGTCGCCGGCGCCGTCTGCGGACGGTTCGGGATGCCCGAGGGCGGCATACGGCTTCGTCGGCGACTCGTCCGCCCGGTACGGCGGCAACGGCTCCGTCGGCTGATCCTGATTCGACATGGTCCCCCGGTTCGCGTGGTGTGCGGCTCGCACGAGGCGTGCCGCCGGTGGCTACATGCGCTCGGGCGCCGAGACGCCGAGCAGGCCGAGCCCGTTGCGGATGACCTGGCCCGTCGCGTCGTTGAGCCAGAGCCGGGTGCGGTGCACGTCGGTGATGGGCTCCTCGCCGAGCGGGATGACGCGGCAGTTGTCGTACCACTTGTGGTACAGCCCCGCGACCTCCTCGATGTACCGCGCGACGCGGTGCGGCTCGCGCAACTCCGCCGCCATGGCGACGATGCGCGGGAACTCCTGCAGTGCGCCGAGCAGAGCGGATTCCGTCTCGTGCGTGAGCAGCTCCGGCGCGAACGCGCTGCGCGTCACACCCGCCGCCTCGGCGTTGCGTGCTACCGAGCGGGTGCGGGCGTGTGCGTACTGCACGTAGTACACGGGGTTGTCGTTGGAGTGGCTGCGCAGCAGCTCGGGGTCGAGCGTGAGCGGAGAGTCCGCAGGTGAGCGACCCAAGGAGTAGCGGAGAGCGTCTGTTCCGAGCCACTTCTGCAGGTCGGTGAGCTCGATGATGTTGCCGGCCCGCTTCGAAAGCCGAGCGCCGTTGACGCTCACGAGCTGTCCGATCAGCACCTCGATGTCACGATTCGGATCGTCTCCTGCCGCGCCGGCGAGCGCCCGCAACCTGTGCACGTATCCGTGGTGGTCGGCGCCGAGCAGGTAGATCTTGTGCTCGAAACCGCGGTCGGACTTGCTCAGGTAGTACGCCGCGTCGGCCGCGAAGTAGGTGTAGACGCCGTTGCTTCGCCGGATGACCCGGTCTTTGTCGTCGCCGAAGTCGGTGGTGCGCACCCAGACGGCGTCGTCCGCATCGAAGACGTGACCCTGCTTGCGCAACCGGCCCACGGCGTCGTCCACGAGGCTCGTGCCCGTCTGGGGGTTCTTCGCGTGCAGCGTGCGCTCGCTGAAGAACACGTCGAACTCCACGTTGAAGTCCTTCAGCGACTGACGGATCTCGGCCAGCTGCAGGTCGTAGGCGAGCTCGCGGGCCGTGGCGAGGGCATCCTCATCGGGCAGCGACAGCAGGTCGGGCTCGCGCTCGAGCACGGCGGCTGCGAGGTCGGCGATGTACTGGCCCGGGTAGCCGCCCTCCGGCGTGGGCTCGCCCTTGGCCGCAGCGAGCACGGAGTCGCCGAACTTGTCCATCTGGGCGCCCGCGTCGTTGATGTAGTACTCGCTGGCGAGCTCGGCACCGGATGCCTTCAGCACGCGCGCGATCGAGTCGCCGAGCGCCGCCCACCTGGTGTGTCCGATGTGCAGCGGACCCGTCGGGTTCGCGGAGACGAACTCGAGATTGATCGTTCGTCCGGCCTGCGTGACGTTGCGGCCATACTCCTCGCCCGCATCGACGATCGTCTTGGCGAGCGCGCCTGCGGCCGCCGCATCGAGGCGGAAGTTGATGAAGCCTGGGCCAGCGACCTCTGCCTGGGCGACCCCGTCGAGCCGCTCGCTCTCCAACGCGATCTCCTGCGCCAACTCGCGCGGGTTCACGCCGAGCGGCTTCGCCAGGCGCATGGCCGCGTTCGACGCCCAATCGCCGTGATCGCGGTTCTTCGGACGCTCCAGCCGGATGTCCGCGCGCGACAACAACGGAGCCGTCTCAGTCGATCCCTGCTCGGCGCGTCGAGCGTCCACCACGCGCGTGACGATGGCGTACAACTGGTCGGCGAGCTGATCGGGATTCACGACGGCCAAGTCTATCGGCCGCAGGCTGCGCACCCGCCGCGCATCGGGCATCCTCACCGGCGCTTGCTATTCTCGTGCGCACGCGATCCCCCCACCGCGATCGAAAGCACCCACATGCGCACACTCCGCCCCCGGCATGCAGCCCAGCTCGGCCGTGTCACGGCCGCCATCGTCGTCGCCGCCTCGGCGCTTCTGCTCGCCGGATGCGCGGGCTCGCCCGATCCCGTCGCCTCGGTGACCCCGCACATCCGTTCGACGACCACGAAGACGCCCGCTGCGACGGCGTCATCCTCCCCGACAGCCACACCGACGCCCGTGACGCTCAGCTGCGATCAGGTGCTCACGAGCGACCAGCTCGGCAAGCTGGTGCCGAAGCTGACCGCAGACTCCGGGTTCACCGCAGAGAAGGGGTCGAACGCGGCGACGGCCGTCGCCGACGCCGGAGTCGCCTGCGGCTACCGCAACGGCACGAGCGGCAACATCGTCGCCGTGTCGATCGCACAACCCACCGCGACCGACCTGACGTCGCTGAAGAACACCGCGATCCGCGACAGCAACGTCGTTCCGACCTATGGCGTGCCACCCAAGGTGATGGGGTATTTCGCCGCCGACTCGACGTCGGGTGTCGCCCAAGCGTTCACGGGCGCCTACTGGATCGTGGCCGAGTCGAAGGACTTCCACGAGCCGGGCGACGCGAGTCTCGTGATGGCCGACGTGATCGGCAATCTGCAGTAAACGAGCGCCGTCGCGCTCTGCTGTCCCGAGGCGTCGCCCGCGCTGCCGTCGCGTGTCACCTCCCCGCTCCGCTGTCCCGAAGCGTCGCCCACGCGTTGCCGCCACGCTCGGCTGTCCCGAAGTGTCGTGTTGCGCAGGGATAGGCGACACGACGGGACAGCGGAGTGGAAGGGAGTGCGTGAGCCGCCGCGCTCGGCTGTCCCGAAGTGTCGTGTTGCGCAGGGATAGGCGACACGACGGGACAGCGGAGCAGGGGTGCGAGAGCGCGCCGCCGCGGTCGAGCCCCGGCGTTCCGTCGAGGCTCGGATCGGATGCTAGCCTTGACGGGCACTGAGCCCCCATAGCTCAGGGGATAGAGCGTCTGCCTCCGGAGCAGAAGGCCGAAGGTTCGAATCCTTCTGGGGGCACCACAGGGCGACTCGCGACCGGGACCATGTGGGTGTCGCAGCCCCCGATGATCGAACGGGCTTCCTGCTTCGGCCGCGCACATTCAGGACTGCCGCGACGACGGACCAGGCTCGAAGTCAAACCCGACGGCACTTGCGAAGGGAAAGTGATCAGAATTACTTCAGTTGTTGTTCGCCAGGTCGCTCAGGCAGGATCTTGACCTATATAAGCGCATTCAATGATCGCTCACGTGGTGTTCTCCGCGACGCATATCGCTCTTATCCGGCGCAGATCAGACGCGAGTTGGGTTTGCTTGATGGCAAGGACAGGGCAGCGTACTCGCTCTCAAGACTCTCGGATGAGGTTGAGTGGACTGATGCCAAGCCCGGTGTCGACTATGACGTCGAGTACCTTCAATCGGCCGGAACCGCTGACCGGATGACAATCGAGATCCGTCGGCTCGAGGCGGACGAAAAGCTGCACCAGTACGCGATCGGTCGGCCGGAAGCCGCTGACGAGGCGCTGACCGAAATCGTGAGATACGACGCCTTCGAATTGCACGTCGCCCCGTCCGAGGTCTTCGATGCGGACGCAGCAGCCGAGGTGTACTACCACTACTTCCAAACCAACACGGTGCCCGAAGGCATGCACCTGCGCGAACTCGACTTCAGCTGATCCGCAGACACGGGGCCCGGCACATGCGAAAGTGTCGGGCTCAAAGCGGAAGTACCGGACTCTCTCGCAGCCAGAGAGCCTTCAGCACCCAAGTGAGCGCCGACAATCCAGCAACAGCAGTCCTCAACGGCAAGGCGATCAAGATCACCTCTGTTCGCGAGATGAGAGTGCGGTAGGGAGATTCATGTACATCGCGACGCGCAACAACCACACGAGCATGGAGCTCACAGACGCCTTCCGGCCTTACAAGGATCAGCTTCGTCGCAGCCTGGGTCTGCTCGACGGTGAGAAGAACTTCTCGTATGAGTTGACGAAGCTCGCTGACGGCGTCTCTTGGTCTGATGCTCGCAAGACCGACTACGGGCAGGAATATCTGCAGTCCGCCGGCACGGCAGAGCGGATGACAATCGAGATCCGTCGGCTCGCGGCGGACGGGAACTTCCACCAATACGCCGTCGGCCGAGCGGAAGCAGCGGACGAAGAACTAACGGAGCTCGTGCGATACGGGAAATACAAGTTGCACGTCGCACCGTCCGAAGTCTTCGATGCTGACGCAGCAGCCGAGGTTTACTACCACTACTTCCAGACCAACACCGTGCCCGAAGGCATGCACCTGCGCGAACTCGACTTCAGCTGAAAGGCGATCAGGCCATGGACGGTGGCGGTCGATAAAGCCGCACCGTTGTCCGAACTCGCCTGCTTTGAGACGCACGGTGTGGAGTCGCTGGCGCCGCGCACCTGTATCGACGCCGGCATCCGCCGCGCCCGCCCGCCGCTATGCTCGACGCAGTGACACGGGGTGCGCCGCATCGGCGCTGAGATCACACCCGTCGAACCTGATCTAGTTCGGACTAGCGAAGGGATGTCCCGAATGAGCGCGCGCACGCCGCAGATCGATTCACCGACCATCGACCACTCCGCAACGGGTGGGCGCACCGCAGGGGGCGAGGGCGCACCCGCCCGCGAAGGCACAGCCCACGACCTCGTCGCCGAATCCGCTGCGCTTCTCGACCGGGTGCGCGCGAGCGCCCCGCTGGTGCAGGCCATCACGAACACGGTCGTCACCGGATTCACCGCCAACGTGCTGCTCGCGCTCGGCGCGGCGCCCGCCATGGTCGACATCCCCGGCGAGGCGAGCCCGTTCGCCACCATCGCCGGCGGCCTGCTGATCAACCTCGGCACCCCGCACGCCGAGCCCCGGGATGCCATGCGCGAAGCCGCTCGCGCCGCCTCCGCGTGCGGCACTCCGTGGGTGCTCGACCCGGTGGCCGTCGGCTCGCTGCCGGTGCGCACCGCACTGGCCGCCGAGCTGCTCGACCTGCGTCCCACAGTGATCCGGGGCAACGCGAGCGAGATCATCGCCGTCGCGGGCCGCGGGCGGGGCGGACGCGGCGTGGATGCCACGGACGACCCCGAATCCGCGCTCGACGCCGCACGCGAACTGGCTCACGACCACGGGAGCATCGTCGCGGTCAGCGGTGCGGTCGACGTCATCACCGACGGCGAGCGGGTGGTGCGGGCCGGAAACGGGCATCCACTGCTCACCAAGGTGACGGGAGGCGGATGCGCGCTCGGCGCGGTGATGGCCGCGTTCGCGGCCACGTCGGCGGACCGGTTCGCGACGACGGTCGCGGCGGTCACGGTCTACAACATCGCCGCGGAGCACGCCGAACGGCAGGCGTGGGGCCCCGGCACGTTCGCCGCGAACCTGCTCGACTCGCTGGCGGCGATCACACCGGAGCACGTCATCTCCGAGGCGCGCCTCTCGTGACCGGCCTCGCCTCCCCCGCCCTCGCGGCGGCGAGTTCTTCCGCGGCGGCGCTCGCGGCCCGGCCCCGACTGCGGCGCGAGCAGCTGAGCACGTACCTCGTGACGGACGCCGCCGCCTGCGGCGACCGCGGCGTGCTCGCGGTGGTCGCCGCGGCGGTCCGCGGCGGCGCGACGGCGGTGCAGCTGCGCGAGAAGACGGCATCCGCCCGCGACTTCTACGAACTCGCGGTTCGCGCCGCCGAGGTCGTGGACGGCAGGGCGCTGCTGCTGATCGACGACCGCGTCGACGTGTGCCTCGCCGCGCGTGCGGCCGGCGCACGCATCGACGGCGTGCACGTCGGGCAGTCCGATCTGCCCGTCGAACAGGTGCGTGCCCTCGTCGGCCCCGACGCCGTCGTCGGCCTCACCGCCAACACACGCGACCACCTGCGCGAGATCGCCGCCCTGCCGAGCGGCACGGTCGACTACCTTGGCGTGGGCGTCATCCGGCCGACGGCGACCAAGCCCGATCATCCGGAACCACTCGGCATCGACGGGTTCGGAGCCCTCGCCCGCGTGACAGCGCTCCCGTGCGTCGCGATCGGCGGGATCACCGTCGCCGACACCGACGCGCTCGCGACGGTGGGAGCTGCGGGCCTCGCGGTCGTCTCCGCGGTGTGCTCCGCCCCCGACCCGGAGGCCGCCACCCGCGACCTGGTGAGCGCATGGGAGGCCGCGCGATGAGCGTTCCCCGCGTGCTGAGCATCGCAGGCAGCGACCCGAGCGGAGGAGCGGGAATCCAGGCCGATCTCAAGGCCATCGCCGCCAACGGCGGCTACGGCATGGCCGTCATCACCGCCCTCACGGCGCAGAACACGACGGGCGTGACGGGCGTGCATCTGCCGCCCGCGGAGTTCGTGCGGCAGCAGCTGGATGTCGTCGCCGACGACATCCAGATCGACGCGGTGAAGATCGGCATGCTCGCCGCCACCGCGACGATCGAGAAGGTGGCGCACTGGCTCGACGATCGACGCCCCGCGAACGTCGTGCTCGATCCCGTCATGGTGTCCACGACGGGATCGCGGCTGCTGGATGCCGGCGCAGAGCACGCCCTCCGCGACCTGCTGCACCGCGCCGACCTGATCACACCGAATCTGCCGGAGCTCGCGGTGTTGTGCGGCGAGCCGCTCGCGACGATCTGGACCGACGCGCTGAAACAGGGCGAACGCCTGGCCGCGGCGCACGGGGTGCTCGTGCTCGTGAAAGGCGGACACCTCTCCGGCGACCGCTCGCCCGACGCGCTCGTTGCGCCCGACGGCTCCGTCATCGAGTTCGACGCCGAGCGTGTCGAGACCACGGCGACCCACGGCACCGGCTGCTCGCTCTCCAGCGCGGTCGCCACACGCTACGCGGCGACCGGCGACTGGGCGACGGCCGTCGCCGAGTCGAAGGCTTGGCTCACCCGTGCGCTGCGGGGCGGCGAGGCGTTGCGCGTGGGCCGGGGACAGGGACCCATCGACCACTTCGCGGGGCTGCGCCGGGACATCCCGGTCGACCATACGCAGGCCTGGTGGAACGCCATCGCTCCGGTGCGCGAGGGCATCGACGAGCTGCCCTTTGTGCGCGGGCTGGCCGACGGCAGCCTCGACGAGCGGGTCTTCCGCCACTATCTCGAGCAGGATGCGCTCTACCTGCGCGAGTACGCCCGCGTGCTGGCGAAGGCGAGCGCGCTGGCACCGACGCGTGCCGAGCAGGTTTTCTGGGCATCCGCGGCACAGGACTGCATCACCGGCGAGGCGCAGCTGCACGACGCGTGGCTCGGCGGCGAACCCGACGTCGAACCGTCGGCGGTGAACCGCGCCTACCTGGCGCACCTGGCCGCGGCCGGCCCCGACTATGGCACGATCGTGGCTGCGGCATTGCCGTGCTTCTGGCTCTATCTCGATGTCGGCGAGCGCCTTGCGGAGCACAGTCACAACGAGCATCCCTACCGCGACTGGCTGGCGACGTACTCCGACCCGGGGTTCGCGCAGGCCACGGCCGACGCGATCAGCTGGGCGCGGATCGCCGCGGCGAACGCGAACGACGAGCAGCTGCTGCGGATGGCGACCGCGTTCCGCGTCTCGGCAGAGCACGAGCTGGCGTTCTTCGCTCAGACCCCGTAGCGCGACCGCGGTGCCGGCGCTCGATCGCGCTGCCCGCCTGGCTCGCCGCCACGATGAGCACGCCGCCGAAGAGCCCGAGCCAGCCGAGGCTCTCACCGCCGAGCAGCCATCCGACGGCCACCGCCCACACGGGTTCGGTACCGAGAAGGATGCTCGCGCGCGCCGCCGACGTGCGCCGCACCGCCCACAGTTCGATCGCGAACGCGAACACGCTGCACGCCAGCCCGAGAAAGACGACGTCGAACCACGACGCAGCCGACATGTGCACGAACGCGGCGGGCAGGCTCGGTGCGGCGGCGGCCGTGAACACGATCGCGCTCACGCTGACCTGCACCGCGACCACGCTGAGCGAGCTCTCCGGCCGTCCGCGCATGAGGTGGCCGCCGGTCACCACGCGCACCGAGCGCACGAAGGCCGCGAGCAGAATGAGCAGGTCACCGGCGTTGGGCGCGTGGAACCCGTCGGACGACACGAGCAGGGCGACCCCCACCACGGCGACGACCGCCACGACGAAGAACGACGGAGGCAGCCACGACCTCGACGCGATGCTCTCCAGCAGAGGTGTGCCGATGAGGGCGAGCGAGCTGATCAGTCCGGCGTTGGTCGCCGTGGTGAGGTGCACGCCCCAGGTCTCGAGGCCGATGATCACGGCCTGGAACCCGCCGAGCGCGATCGCGATGAGCAACGTGCGGCCGCGCGGCATGCGGTCGCGGCGCACGGCAATGATCGCCCACGCCGCCGCGGCCGCGAACAGGAACCGCAGCGACAGGCCGGGTACAACGCCCACCTGCGCCGACAGCTGCTTGGTGGCGACGAAGCTCGACCCCCACGCCACGGCGACGCCGACGAGCAGCGCGTCGGCGAGCACCTCGTCGCGGCGAGGGCGATGGACGCGTCCGGGGTTGCGGATGTCGACCGGGATCGCGGCGGCTGTGGTGTCGGGCACCCTTCGATGCTCGGTGCGCGTACCAGTTAGCACAACTTCATTGTGCTGATGTCCTGATTCAATTTTTCTTGCCTATTCTGGAGACGTGGACCCGCACCGACTCCGGCTTCTGCGCGAGCTCGGCGATCGCGGCAGCATCGCCGCGGTCGCCCGCGCCCTCTACATCACGCCCTCCGCCGTGTCGCAGCAGCTGACCGCGCTGCAACGCGAGTTCTCCGTGCCTCTCACCGAGCGCACCGGCCGCACGTTGCGGCTCACGGAGGCGGGCGAAGCGCTGGCCGCGGCATCCGCCGGGGTCGAGTCGGCGCTCGCGGATGCCGCCGAGTCGGTGGACGCGTACCTCGCCACGAGCGACCGCACGGTGTCTGTCGGCGGGTTGCCGAGCATCCTCATGCTGCTGCTCCCGCGGCTTTCCATCGACGGGCCGCCGTTGCACCTCAGCGACGTGGACGTCGCGGTGCGCGACTTCGCCGGCCGGACCGCCGACCACGACCTGGTGATCGCCCACCGCCTGCCGAACGCGCAGGAATGGCCCGCGCGCGTCAGCGTGACTCCGCTGTTCGCGGAGCCGCTCGACGTGGCGTTGCCCGTCACGCATCGGCTGGCGGGCAGAACGAGCGTGCGGCCGCACGACCTTCGGGGCGAGCGCTGGCTGGTGGCGCACGCGGACTTTCCGCTGGCCGGCGTGATCGATCATCTGGGCGCGTTGATCGGCGAGCGGCCGGTCGTGGCGCACGAGGTCAACGACTTTCCGCTGCTTGCCGAGCTGACACGTCGTGGCGCCGGCATCGGGATGCTCCCCCGCTACTCGTCGCGCGAGCTGGTGGGCGACGACCTGGCGCTGGTGCCCATCGTCGGCGGCACCTTCGCCAGGAACGTCGACGTGCTCGCCAGGCCGGAGTCGCTGGCCAGGGCGGCCGTGCGCGACGTGCTGGCAGGCATGCGGGGCGCGGCCACGGAGATCGCGCACTCGGGCTGAGGTCCTGCGAACGCTAGGCGGCCACGCCGCCGTCGACGTACGGCGCCAGGAGCGCCGCGATCGTGCGGTTCGCAGGAACGCCGATGCCGTCCTCGGCCGCCAGTGACACGACTCCCCCGCTCAGCCACGGCAGCTCGAGGCGACGCCCCTCGGCCAGATCGTTCGCCATCGACGAGGTCATGCCGGGCGCCACGGTGTCGATGAACGCGAGCCGCTCGGCCACGAGGCCGTCGTCCAGGTGGACACCCCGCGCTCGTCCCACCGCGACCGCTTCGGCCATCACCTCGGCGAGCAGCCGACGCGTCTCGTGGTTCGCACGGATGGGGCCCATGGTGAGGCGCGTGGCGGAGGTGAGCGCGGACATCCCGACCAGGAACACGTACTTCTCCCAGAGTTCGCGCTCGATGTCGTCGCTCGCCTCGGCGTTGATGCCGGCGGCACGGCACCGCGCGACGATGTCGAGCACGCGGTCGGAGCGGGTGCGGTCGTACTCGCCCAGCACGATGCGCTGAAGCGCTCCATGGTGTGCGATCACGCCGGGGCTCTCGATGAACGCCGAGATGTAGCAGGCGCCCCCGAGGATGCTCTCGCGCGGCAGATACCGCCGCAGCACGTCATCCTTCTGCACGCCGTTCTGCAACGAGACGACGGCGGCGCCCGCCTCGGCCAGCGGCGCGAGGCTGCGCGCGACGTCGTCGGTGTCCCAGAGCTTGACGGCCAGCACCACCAGCTCGGCCTCCTCGACACGATCGACGCTCTCCACGACGTTCGGGCTCGTCAGATGCTGAGGATGCTCGTCGCTGCGCACCAGAAGGCCGTGCTCGCGGATCGCCGCGCCGTGCGCCCCACGGGCCACGAACACCACGTCTTCACCGTTCGCCGCCAACTGCGACCCGAAATACCCGCCGACACCGCCCGCTCCGACGACCGCGATCCGCATGCCTCGTTCCCTTCCGCTCATCCGGTGGCTCCGCCGTTCACGTGCGTCCCGGTGCACTGGGCAAGCCCGCCTCACTCAGGGTAGTGATCCCGCACCGAGCGCGATCGGGCGCCGATGCGTCAGCATGGAGGTGGAGGTGCGCGATGACCGAACGGCACGACCGAGTCGCTGCGCCGGGCGCCGCACGCCCCGCGGCGGAACGATCGAGCGACACGCACGAGACAGCATCAGTCGAGTTCGAGGGCGGCGACGCGGCCTGCTGGCTGCAGTACGTGTGCACGGAGTGCGGCGCCCTCGTCGAGGGCAGCACCGCCACTCCGTGCTGGCGCTGCGGAGCGTTCCACGACCCGACGGCGTGACGCCTCGAGGACAATGATCGCCGGTCAGACCTCGCTCGTCACGAAGTCGATGAGCTCCTCCACCCTGCCGAGGAAGGCCGGCTCGAGATCGCGGTAGGTCGACACCGTCGACAGGATGCGCTTCCAGGCCCGCGCGATGTCCGCCTGGTCGTCGTGCGGCCAGCCGAGCGAGGCGCAGATGCCCTTCTTCCACTCGATGTTCCGCGGAATCTGCGGCCACGCCTTCATGCCGAGCCGGTCGGGTTTCACCGCCTGCCAGACGTCGATGTACGGATGCCCCACGATCTTCACGTGCGCCCCATGCGGGCCGCGCGCCACCGCATCCGCGATGCGCGACTCCTTCGATCCGGGCACGAGGTGGTCGACGAGCACGCCGATGCGCTTGCGCGCGGTCGGCTGCGTGTCGCGCAGGATCGACGCCAGATCGTCGATGCCGCCGAGGTATTCGACGACGACACCCTCGACGCGCAGATCGTCGCCCCAGACCTTCTCCACCAGTTCGGCGTCGTGCCTGCCCTCGACGAAGATGCGGCTGGCGCGGGCGATGCGGGCGGGAGCGTCCGCCACACCGAACGAGCCTGATGCCGTGCGCACCGGTCCGCGCTGCGCCTGCGCCGCCTTCGGTGCGACCAGCACGACGGGCTTGCCCTCGACGAGAAACCCGCCGCCGAGCGGGAATGCCCGCACCTTGCCGTGCCTGTCTTCGAGCTGCACGAGCCGGTTCTCGATGCCGACGACCGCGCCGGTGTATCCCGTGTCGGCGAGCTCGACCACGAGGTCCTTCTCGGCGGGGATCGTCTTCGGCTGTTCGATGCCGCGTGCGCGCCAGTTGCCGGAGAGCACGTCGGATCCATACGGGTCGTCGAAAGTCACCAGCCAACGCTACGGGGTGCCGCCGTCGCCGCCCCCGAAACGCGCGCAGCGAGTCGAGGTGCCGCCTGCCACCCGAGCCCATTTCCGCGCCACCGCTGCCAGGATCGGGGAATGGCTCAGAGCATCCTCTTCATCGGCGGCACCGGCACCATCAGTTCGGCGTGCGTGGCGCGCGCCGTGCAGCGCGGGGCGTCCGTCACCGTGCTCAATCGAGGGCAGTCGCACACCCGCCCTCTGTCCGACGGCGTCGAGGAGATCGTCGCCGACATCCGCGACGCCGCGTCGGTGGATGCCGTCATCGGCCCCCGCGAGTTCGACACCGTCGCCGAGTTCACGGCCTTCACTCCCGAGCACGTCGCCGCGGATGTGGCGAGGTTCTCCGGCCGCACCGGGCAGTACGTCTTCATCAGCTCGGCGAGCGCCTACCAGACGCCGCCGGAGCGTCTGCCGGTGACGGAGTCCACGCCGCTGCGCAATCCGTTCTGGCAGTACTCGCGCGACAAGATCGCGTGCGAGGACCTGCTCGTTCACGAGTACCGCGAGCACGGCTTCCCCGCCACGATCGTGCGGCCGTCGCACACCTACGACCGCACCTCCATTCCGACGACCGGGCACTGGGTCGACATCGCCCGCATGCGGGCGGGCAAGCCGGTCGTCGTGCACGGCGACGGCACGAGCCTGTGGACCATCACGCACAACTCCGACTTCGCCGTCGCCTTCGACGGTCTGCTCGGCAACCCGCTCGCCATCGGCGACAGCTTCCACATCACCGGCGACCACGCGCCGACGTGGAACCAGATCTACACGTGGCTGGGCGAGGCGGCGGGCGTCGAGCCGGTGCTCGCGCACGTGGCCTCCGAGACCATCGCGCGCATCGCGCCCGACCTCGGACCGGGGCTCGTCGGCGACAAGGCCCACTCGATGGTGTTCGACAACAGCAAGGTGAAGGAGCTCGTGCCGGAGTTCGCCACCACCGTCACGTTCGACACGGGAGCCCGCGAGATCGTCGAGTGGTACGACGGGCATCCCGAGGCGCAGCGCTTCAACCCCGACGTCGACGCGGCGTTCGAGCGCATGCTCGCCACCATTCCCGCCGTCCGCTGAGGAGAACCGTGCATTGAGGAGCACGCGAAGCGCGCGTCTCGAAACGCCAGCTCCGCCATCGAACAAATCGATCGGTCACCCTCGGGAATCGCCAGGGCCGCCCACGGGTTGCCTCGAGCATGACGACCATCGGACTCATCGGAGCAGGACACATCGGATCGCAGATCGCCAGGCAGGCGGTGGCGCACGGCTATGACGTGGTGGTGAGCAACTCGCGCGGGCCCGAGACACTCGGCGACCTGGTCGCCGAACTCGGCGACCATGCACGAGCCGCGACAGCGGCGGATGCCGCGAAGGCCGCGGACATCGCCGTGGTCACCATCCCGTTCAACGCCATCGACAAGGTTCCCGCGGCGCCCCTGGCGGGCAAGCCGGTGATCGACACGAACAACTACTACTGGGAGCGCGACGGTCACATCGCCGAGCTCGACGACCTCAGCGAGACGAGCTCCGCGAAGCTGCAGGAGCACCTGGCCGGCGCGCACGTCGTCAAGGCGTTCAACCACATCTATGCCTCGGCCATCACCGACGAGGCGCAGGATGCCGGCACCGAGGGCCGTCGCGCTCTCGCGATCTTCGGAGACGACCCCGACTCCACGCAGCAGGTGGCGGCCTTCATCGATGCGATCGGCTTCGACACCGTCGACGGCGGCCCGCTGAGCGAGAGCTGGCGCATCCAGCGCGACACCCCTGCATACGGGCCGCGGTTGAGCGCCGACGAACTGCGGGCGGCGCTCGCGACGGCGACCAGGTAGCGACGTCGGCGGGTGCCGAACGCCGGCGAAGCCTCGGCACCCGCCGTCAGGGAGGTTCGCTCACGGCCGCAACACACGGCCGTCCACCCGCTTCGCCTTCGGGAGAGAATGATCCAATGCCGACCCGTTTTCTGATCGTGCCCCAGTGGCAGGGATCGAGTTCCTCGCGCGCGATGCAGTTGATGGACGGCGCAGCCGCCATCGCCGGCGATCTGCCCGCCTCGGCGACGACGACCGTCGACGTGCCGATGGAAGCAGGCGAATCGCTCGGCACCGGCGTGCACCGGTTGTCGTCGATCTCGTCGGTGCGCGACCGCGCGCTGGCCGCGCTCACGGAGCTGTCGGCGATCGGCGACGGACCGGTCGTCACCATCGGCGGTGATTGCGGTGCCGAGCTCGCGGGGGTGCAGCACGCGGTGTCACGCCGACCGAAGGGCACCATGGCGCTGGTCTGGCTGGATGCCCACGGCGACCTGAACACGCCCGAAACCTCGCCGTCTGCCGCCTTCCACGGCATGGTGGTGCGCGCGCTGCTCGGCGAGGGTGCCGCACCGCTGGCCTCGACGGGAGACACGGCTCTCGCGCCGAACGCCCTCGTGCTGGGCGGAACGCGGGAACTCGACGACGGGGAGGCCGCGTTCGTCGACGAGGCGGGCATCCGTGTCGTGACCGTCGACGAGCTGCGATCGCCGGATGCCCTCGCCAGTGCCGTCGAGGCCACCGGCGCCGACTCCGTGTACGTGCACGTCGACCTCGACGTGCTCGATCCGGGCGCGATCGAGGGTGTTCAGTTCCCTGAACCGTTCGGGGTGCAGCCCGACGAACTGGTCGCCGCCATCACCGCCCTGCGCGCTCGGTTCGAGCTGGCGGGAGCGGGCATCACCGAGTTCGCACCGCGGACCCCGGATGCCGCCTCCGACGATCTCTCGGTCATCCTGCGGGTGCTCAGCGCGTTGACCCGCGCTCTTCCCGAGACCTGACGCCGATTCCGCCCCGCACGTCGCGCGCCGCGGATACGCTCGAGACCGTGACTGAGATCGAGTACGACGTCGTCGTCATCGGCGCGGGCGCGATCGGCGAGAACGTCGCCGACCGTGCCGTGCAGGGTGGCATGAGAACCGTGATCATCGAATCCGAACTGGTCGGCGGTGAGTGTTCGTACTGGGCGTGCATGCCGTCGAAGGCGCTGCTGCGCAGCGCGGCTCTGGTGCGCACCGCACGCGACGTCGACGGCGCGAAGCAGGCGGTCACGGGCGATCTCGACGTAGCCGCCGTGCTGCGCCGTCGCGACAAGGTGACCAGGCATTGGAAAGACGACGGCCAGGTCGAATGGCTGAACGGCGCGAACATCGACCTCGTGCGCGGCCACGCACGGCTGGCCGGCCCGAAGCGCGTGGAGGTCACGGCACCCGACGGCTCGGTCACGACGATCACCGCCGCGCATGCCGTCGCCGTCTGCACGGGCTCGGCCGCGCTGCTGCCCGACATTCCGGGCCTCGCCGAGGCCGACCCGTGGACCAGTCGCGACGCCACGAGCGTTCAGGAGGTGCCGTCGTCGCTCGCGATCATCGGCGGCGGCGTGGTCGCCGTCGAGATGGCGACCGCGTACGCGGGCTTCGGGGTCGAGGTCACGGTCATCGCCCGCAGCGGCCTGCTGACGAAGAACGAGCCCTTCGCGGGCGAGCTCGTGCAGCAGTCGCTCGAAGACCTGGGCGCGAGCGTCACGATCGGCGCCTCCCCCACGCGCGTCAGGCGCGACGAAGGCACAGGCCAGGTCACGATCGAGCTCGACGACGGCACGTCCGTCACCGCGGACGAGGTGCTCGTGGCCACCGGCCGCGTACCCGTCACGATCGACCTCGGCCTCGAGACCATCGGGCTCACCCCGGGCGACTGGCTGCCCACCGACGACTCGCTGCGCGTGCTCGGCGCCGACGGCGGCGTATTCGACGGCGCGGGCGAGGATGCCTGGCTCTACGCCGCGGGCGACGTCACCCACCGCGCCCTCCTCACCCACCAGGGCAAATACGACGCCCGCATCGCCGGCGACGCCATCGCCGCCCGCGCCAACGGCAGAACGCTCTCGCTCACGCCGTGGTCGACCCACGCTGCGACCGCCGATCACGCCGCCGTGCCGCAGGTGACGTTCACCGACCCGGAGGTGGCGTCTGTGGGGCTGAGCGCCGCGGAGGCGGAGCGCGCGGGCATCCGCACCCGCGTCGTCGACTACGACATCTCGTGGGTCGCCGGCGCGACCATCGCCAGCGACAAGTACGTGGGCCGCGCCCGCATGGTCGTGGACGAAGACCGCCGTGTCCTCGTCGGCGCCACGTTCGTCGGCCTCGATGTGGGCGAGCTGCTGCACTCCGCCACGATCGCCGTGGTGGGCGAGGTGACCATCGATCGTCTGTGGCACGCGGTGCCGTCGTACCCGACGTTGAGCGAGGTGTGGCTGCGGCTGCTCGAGGCGTACGGGCGCCCCACGGAATGAGCGACACCCGCCTCGACCGCGCGGTGGTGAATGCGCTGAGCGGCCTGCTCGAGGTGCCGAGGCTCCTGTTGGTCGACTCCGGCATCTCCCGGCTCGGCTACTGGTACGCCACGGCGGTCGGCTTCACCTGGGGGTTTCTCTGGAGTGTCGGCCGCGTCGAGCGCCGTCATGGCCTGTGGGTGTTTCGAGGGATGCCTCGCCGCACCTTCGGCCGCGGGGGATCGTGCGTGGGCGGCTGCTATCTCACCGCGCAGAACGTCACCGACGACGTGCTCGACCATGAGGCCGCGCACAAGCGCCAGTGGCAGCGGTACGGCATGCTCTTTCCTGCGCTGTACTTCGCAGCGGGACGCGACCCGCTGCGCAATCGGTTCGAGATCGAGGCGGGCCTCGAGAAGGGTGGATACCTGTGAGCGGAGAGCGGCCCGGGCCGGCTGGCGACGAACGTCGCACCATCGTCATCACGGGTGCCAGCTCCGGCATCGGTGAGCATGCCGCGCAGACTCTCGCCGCCGAGGGCGCGCGGGTCGCGGTCGTCGGACGCAACCCGGAACGCACCCGCGCCGTCGCCGATCGCATCGGAGCCGAACCTTTCATCGCGGATTTCGAGCGACTCGACGACGTGCGCCGCCTGGCATCCGAGCTGCTGGCCCGCCTCGACCGCATCGACGTGCTCGCGCACAACGCGGGTGGGCTCTACAGCAGGCGCGAGACAACCGTCGACGGGCACGAGCGCACGATCCAGACCAACCACCTCGCACCGTTCCTGCTGACCCGTCTGCTGCACGACCGCCTCGTGCAGAGTGCGCACGAGGCGCCGGTGCGCGTCATCAGCACGGCCAGCATGGCCAACCTGTTCGGCTCGTTGCGCCTCGACGACCTCGACTGGCTGCAGCGGCCGTGGCGGGGTGGATGGCAGGCGTATGGAACCTCGAAACTCGCCACCATCCTGTTCGCGCGCGAGCTCGGCGAACGTCTCACCGGAACCGGCATCACGGTCTACTCGTTCCATCCGGGCACGATCGTGACGCGCTTCGGCGGGCAGTCCCCGCTCATCCGATTCGGCAACGCCGTCACCGCCGGGCACTACGGACGTTCGACGGCCGACGGCGCCGCGCCGCTTCTGGCGCTCATCGGGGCGGAGACACCAGGTGCGCCGACGGGCACCTACTTCGACCGCTTCACACCGAACGGCCGCGTGAACTCCCAGGCGCACAACCCGCAACTGGCGCGCGACCTGTGGGCCGCGACCGAGAGGATGCTCGGCCTCGGCGATTCCGCACCCGAGGGTTGAGGAGCACGCGGCTTGCCACGCGCGTCTCGAAACCCGCCGACGTTGAACTCGCAGCGACGTGTCGGGTTTCGAGACGCACCGCTGCGCGGTGCTCCGGGGCCCACGGGATGGGGCTGGCGCTCAGTTGCGGTGCAGAGTGAACCGGTCGGGCGCGGTGATCTGGGCGTCGGGCATGCCTGCACGCTCGGCGAGCACCTCGTAGGCGGCGCTCACGGCGCGGTATTCACCGGTGAGGATGGCCTGCGTGTCGCCGGGGCCGTCGCACAGCATTTCGGCGCTCCAGGCGCGCACCGCTCGACCGAGAGCCTGTCCGGGAGCGCAACGCTCGCCCGTGCCTGGGCGTCCGCCGCGCGTGGAGCGCGGCAGCCACGCGACCGTCATGCGCATCGGCACCTGCAGCTCGAATGCATCCTTCGGTTCCGGGATCTCCACGAACACCCGACCCTTGGCGCACAGCGGCAGCAGCGCGAGCTCGCTCTGCAGCTCGGCGAGAGAGGTCTCGTCTCCCGTCACGACGAACTGCACGCGGTCGTCGCGATGCGCGGTCGCGCCGGTGTGCGCTGAGTGGTCGGGTCGATACATGGTGATTCCAGTATAAGGGCAGCCTTACCTAAGCGAGTCCGACCATTGACCCCACGCCGCCTTTGAGCTCCCTGGACGAGAGCGCCGGTATCCGCTCACCACACGGGCGGCCGGCGGTGCTGCCAGCCGATGCGGCGCTGCAGCTGCGCTCCGAGCGCGAGCAGCGCAGCCTCTCCCCCCGGTCGACCGATGAGCTGCACGCCCATCGGAAGCCCGTCGGATGTCTGCCACACCGGCAGCGTGATGGCCGGCAGTCCGCTCACGTTGAGCATCGACGTGAACGGGGTGTACTGCACCTGTTGCGCGAAGTTGCGTTCGGCATCCTCGGCGTCGTACCACCCGATCGGCCGCGGCGTCATCGCCAGGGCGGGTGTGAGCACGGCGTCGAAGGAGGACAGCTGGCGGATGAGCGAGCGCTCGTAGGCGGTCAGGGCGGCGAGCGCGCCGCTCAACTCGGCCGCGCCGAGCGCACGTCCCTGCTCGACCAGCCAACGCGTCAGCGGTTCGAGCAGGTTCAGCGCGTCGCCCTCGGCCGGGATGCGGGCGGCGCCGGCCTTCCAGATCGTGATGAATGCGGGTGCGTACGTCGGATCGGAGGTGAGCGCCGTCTGCTCGATGCCGTGGCCGAGCGCCGCGAACGCGTCGACGGCGGCGTCCAGGGCTGCGCTGGCATCCGGATCGATGGTGATCTCGTAGTCGAGATCCCACGCGCTGGTCGTCATCACGCCGAGCTGGTAGCGGCCCTCGCCGCGCACGGCGGCCGGCAGGAACGCGCTGTCGTCCCCTGGCGCGCGGGTCGCGAAGCGGTGGTCGACGCGGCCGTTCGTGCGCGCCATCATGCCGTCGAGCAGCAGTGCGGCATCCTCGACCGTGCGGGCGATCGGACCGCCGACGACAAGGCCGCCGAGCGACTCGAGCCCGCTCGCCGACGGAACGCGGCCGCGGGAGGGCTTGAGTCCGACCACCCCGCACGCGGCGGCGGGGATGCGGATCGACCCGCCGCCGTCCGATCCCGGCGCGAACGGCAGCATGCCGCTCGCCACAGCGGCAGCCGCTCCCCCACTGGAGCCTCCGGCGCCGCGCGTGAGGTCCCACGGCGTGCGCACCGGCGGCGCGACCAGTGTCTCGGTGTAGGCGGGCAGGCCGAACTCCGGGGCGCCGGTCTTGCCGAGGCTGACGGCGCCCGCGGCATCCAGGTCGAGAACGATCTCGTCCGACTCGTCGGGCACGTAGCCGGTGAGCAGCCGCGATCCGAAGCCTGCGGGCACGTCCTTGCGGCGCCAGAGGTCTTTGTCGCCGAACGGCAGTCCCCACAGGGGCGATGTGCGGGGAACGGATGCCGCCACCTGTGCCGCCCGCTCGCGCGCGGCATCCGGGGTCACCGTCACGAAGGCACCGACCTGCGGGTTCAGCGCCTCGATGCGGCCGAGGTAGTGCTCGACCAGCTCCAGCGGCGTCACCTCGCCCTTCTGCAGCAGGTTCCACTGGGCGAGGGCGGTCAGCTCGTGCAGTTCGTCGGCCATGCGTTGAGCCTAGGGGCGGCGTCCCGTCCCGACATCCGTGGACTGTCGCATCGCCGCGCCGTACGGGCTCCACCCGTACGACCCCGGCACTCAGTCCCGCCGCACAGCCCCGCCGCGTTCAAAACTCAGGACGAACCGACGGCCGAATCACCGTGGCCCCCACGAGTTCCGTCTTCGCTCCATGCCGCGGAGAGCTTGCTCCTGAGTTTTGCACGGAGCGTCGACACCGTTGCGCACTCGCGATGCCCTCGCCGTTCGATACCGGGCGTTGACACCGCCTCTTCGGTTAGTTACTCTACTAATGAACCAACGAGGAGAGCCGGTGATCGACGAAGGCAAACCGATCTTCCAGCAGATCGCGGAACAGATCGAGAACGACATCATCTCGGGCACATTGCCCGAGGAGAGTCAGGTGCCGTCCACGAACGAGTTCGCGTCGTTCCACCGCATCAACCCGGCGACGGCCGGCAAGGGCGTCGGGCTGCTGGTCGACGACGGCATCCTCTACAAGAAGCGCGGGATCGGCATGTTCGTCGCCGCCGGGGCCCGAGAACGACTGCTGGCGAAACGACGCGAGAGCTTTCGCGCCGACTTCGTGGTGCCGCTCATCGCCGAGGCGAAGAGCCTGGGCATCACGCCGGCTCAACTCCAGCACCTCATCACCCACGAAGGAGAAGCATCGTGACCACATCGACCGCCCCCGTGGTCGAGATCAGCGGGCTCACCAAGCGATTCGGCGATGTCACCGCGCTCGACGACGTGAGCCTCACGTTCAAGACCGACGCCATCACCGGCCTGCTCGGCCGCAACGGCGCAGGCAAGACCACGTTGATGCAGACCGTCACCGGCCAGGATTTCGCCAGCTCGGGCGAGATCCGTGTCTTCGGCGAGCACCCCGTCGAGAACGCCCGGGTGCTCTCGCGGCTCTCGTTCATCAAGGAGAACCAGAAGTACCCCGACGAATTCAAGCCGAAGCACGTGTTCGGCTGCGCGCCCTGGTTCTACGAGAACTGGGACGCCGACTTCGCCGCACAGCTCATCGACGACTTCCAGCTGCCGCTGAACCGGCGCATCAAGAAGCTCTCGCGCGGCCAGCTCTCCGCCGTCGGCGTCATCGTGGGGCTCGCGGCGCGCGCGCCGCTGACGTTCTTCGACGAGCCGTACCTCGGGCTGGATGCCGTGGCCAGGCAGATCTTCTACGACCGCCTGCTCGCCGACTACTCCGAGCATCCGCGCACGATCATCCTCTCCACACACCTGATCGACGAGGTGGCGAACATCCTCGAACACGTCGTCGTCATCGACAAGGGCCGCATCATCATGAACCAGTCGGCGGAGGCGGCACGCGACTCCGCCACCACCGTGGTCGGCTCCCGCGGTGCGGTCGACGCGTTCGTCGCGGGACGCACGGTGCTGCACCGCGAGGGCGTCGGCGGGCTGGCCTCCGTGACGGTCGAACGGCTGGATGCCGACGAGCGCCGGGATGCCGTGGCCGCCGGCCTCGAGCTCGCTCCCGTTTCGCTGCAGCAGCTCATCGTGCGCACCACCAACTCCGCCGCAGCCGACTTCGGCGCGGCCGACAGGGAGGCACTGTCATGACCGCCGTCAGCACTACCGCCGCGCTGGCGGACTCTGCACCGATCCCCGGTGCAGGTCACCGCATCTGGACCATCACGCGGTTGCACTTCGCCAACAGGTTCTCGATGATGGCGCTGCCGTGGATGATCCTCGGCTTCGTCTGGCTCGTGAACATGGTGATCTGGATCTCGATCTTCGCGGCGACGCACGAGCAGCTCGAGGGCACCGAATGGTCGGGCGCGACGATGTACATCTTCGTGTACTTCGCGATCGCGGCCGTGCAGGCGATGAACCTCACGTTCCGGTTCGCGGTGGGCATGTCGGCCACGCGCAGGGACTACTACCTCGGCACGGTGCTGGCCTTCGTGCTGCAGGGCCTGTTCTTCGCGGTCGCCTGCACGCTGCTCTCGTACGTCGAGGACTGGACGCACGGCTACGGCATGAGCGCCCACATGTTCAGCAACGTGTACTTCGGCACCGGGCCGGTCTGGGAGCGGCTGTTCGCCACGTTCGCGGCGTTCATGGTCTGCTTCACCCTCGGTGCCCTCGCAGGCAGCGTCTACGTGCGGTGGCGCGCCAACGGCCTCTACACGCTGGGCGCGATCGTGGTGCTGATCCTCGCGGGCCTGATCGCTGCGGCCACCCTCACGTCATCGTGGCCCGCCGTCGGACAGTGGTTCCTGCAGGTGCGCGCCGTCGGGGTCGTCGCGTGGCTGCTGATCCCGGCAGCGGTCAGCCTGGTGCTCGGCTACTTCGTGCTGCGCAAGGCGCCATCGCGAGCCTGACGACTGCGAGCGCGCCGAACTGGACGAGGCCTGCGGCATCCGACTTCCGGATGCGGCAGGCCTCGATTCGTGTACAGCGTCGTGTCGTTCGCCTCCATGCGAGGCGCCCGGCGGTGACGGTGAGGCCACTGTAGGACGGCCGCGCGGCATCCGGTCGCAATTATCACGAATCGATAACGACGCCCAGGCGAATTCATAGGAACGCCTCGCGTGCGCGGTGCTACTTGAGGCTCTTCTGCATCAGCACGGTGCCCAGCCAGCGGTCGAATTTGAAGCCGACGCGGCCCATGCTGCCCACCTGCTTGAAGCCGAACGCGCGGTGCATGGCGATGGATGCCTCGGCCCCCTGATCCGCGATCACCGCGATCATCTCCTTGAGGCCTGCAGCCTTCGAAGCGTCGACGAGCGCCCTCATCAGCGCCGTGCCGAGTCCCTTTCCCGTCGACGCCTGCCCCAGATAGATCGAGTTCTCCACCGTGAACCGGTAGGCGGCCTTCTGCTTCCACGGAGTGACCAGTGCATAGCCGAGGATCTGTCCACTCGGCGACGCGGCGACCAGGAACGGCATGCCGATCTTGCGCAGATGGGCGTACTTCGCCTTCCACGCCTTGATCGACATGGTGTCTTCGTCGAACGTGACGGTGCTGTTCGTCACGTAATAGTTGTAGATCTCGCGGATGTGCGGAAGGTCGGCGGGCGTGGCATCCCGGATCTCGTAGCTGAACGGCGCCTCCGGTGCCTCGGGCTTGCGCAGATGCGGCGGCAGCACCCGTCGTGACTCGTACTCCTCCTGCAGCATCGTTACAGGCTAACCGCGGCGTGTTGCGGCCGTGTTTCCGCACCCGAAACGGGCGATGAGCACCCAGAACGGGTTATGACGTGGCGTTCGAACGCGCCCTAGGGTTCCAGGTATGCATTCGCTGCTGCTGTCGAATCTGTTCTGGGGATTCGGCTGGGTCGTCGTTCTGATCATCGACGTGCTCGCGCTCATCTACATCCCCAGGGACCGCAAGCCCACCGCGGCGATGGCGTGGCTGCTGCTGATCCTCATCGTGCCGCTCGTCGGACTCGTCATCTATCTGCTGATCGGCAACTTCCGGCTGCCGGCGAAGCGGCGCAACGAGCAGGCGCGCATCGACGAGATCATCCGCTCGCGCGTGCAGCGCGGAGGGGATGACCCCGGTTGGCCCCGCTGGTTCCAGCGTGTCGCGGAGCAGAACGAGACGCTGACGAGCCTGCCCGCCGTCGCCGGGAACGGGGCGAGCCTGATCGACGACTACCAGGCATCCATGGATGCCATGGCAGCCGCCATCGACACGGCGAACGACTGGGTGCACGTCGAGTTCTACATCGTGGCGTGGGACGACACCACGCGCGGCTTCTTCTCGGCGATGGAACGTGCCGTTCAGCGCGGCGTCACCGTTCGGCTGCTGGCCGATTTCATCGCGACGCGCAAGATCCCGAACTCCGACAAGACCTTCGCCGAGCTCGATCGCATCGGCGTGAAGTGGTCGTTCATGCTGCCGGTGCAGCCGTTCAAGGGCAAGTTCCAGCGTCCCGACCTGCGCAACCACCGCAAGCTCCTCGTGGTCGACGGCCGCGTCGGGTTCATGGGGTCGCAGAACCTCATCTCCCGCGACTACAACTCGCCGAAGAACATCAAACGCGGCCTCAAGTGGCAGGAGCTCATGACCCGGCTCGACGGCCCGGTGGTCGCCCAGGTGAACACCGTGTTCCTCTCCGACTGGGTGATCGAGACCGGCGAGGATGTCTCGGCGAGCGAACACCTGGCGGCCTCCGACATCGCGCCGGCCGCCGAGAACCTCACCTGCCAGCTCGTGCCGTCGGGGCCGGCATACGAGACGGAGAACAACCTGCGGCTGTTCCTCTCGCTCATCCACGCCGCCACGGAGCGGGTCATCCTCACCAGCCCGTACTTCGTGCCGGACGAGGCGATGGTGTACGCCATCACGACCGCGTGCCAGCGCGGGCTCGACGTGCAGCTGTTCGTCTCCGAGATCGGCGACCAGGGGCTCGTGTACCACGCGCAGCGCTCGTACTATCGAACGCTGCTGGCGGCGGGCGTGCGCATCTTCCTCTATCCCGCGCCGTTCATCCTGCACGCCAAGCACTTCTCGATCGACGACGACGTCGCCGTCATCGGGTCGAGCAACATGGACATCCGGTCGTTCAGCCTGAACGCCGAGATGTCGATGCTCGTGCGCGGTGCGTCGTTCGTGCAGGCCATGCGCCGGGTCGAACAGAAATACCGGGATGCCGGCCGCGAGCTCACGCTCGAGGAGTGGGAACGCGAACCCGCGCACTCGACGTTCCTCGACGGCCTGGCGAGGCTGACCTCTGCCTTGAACTGACCGAAGGGCGTTGTCCTACTCAGCTCGCTTCGCTCGCTCAGGGAGCATGCGAGCGGGTGTCAGCTCAGCGACCAGTCGACGGGCTGCGCGCCCTGACGAACGAGCAACTCGTTCGCGCGGCTGAACGGCTTCGAGCCGAAGAAGCCGCCGTTCGCGGAGAGCGGGCTGGGGTGCGGTGAGGTGATGACAGGGGTCTGGCCGAGCAGGGGGCGCAGATTCGCGGCATCCCTTCCCCAGAGGATCGCCACGAGCGGCGTTCCCCGCTCCACCAGTGCCCGGATGACGTGCTCGGTCACTCGCTCCCAGCCGACGCCGCGGTGCGACCCCGCCGCGCCGGGACGCACAGTGAGCACCCTGTTGAGCAGCATGATGCCGTGTTCGCTCCACGCCGTGAGGTCGCCGTGCACCGGCGGCTGCACGCCGAGGTCCTCACGCAGCTCGCGATAGATGTTCTGGAGGCTGCGCGGAATGGGGCGCACATCGCGCTCGACGGCGAACGAGAGCCCGATCGGATGCCCCGGCGTGGGGTACGGATCCTGCCCCACGATGAGCACGCGCACGTCGGCGAGCGGATACCTGAAGGCCCGCAACACGTTCGCGCCGGCAGGCAGATAGTGCCTTCCCGACGCCACTTCGGCGCGCAGCCAGTCCCCCATCGCCGCGATGTCGCCCGCGACCGGCTGCAGGACCGCGGCCCACCCAGGATCCATTTGGCCGTCGGCGGCGAGCTCGGCCAGCGTCTTCGGCGCCGTCACCGCATGCCCCGAACAAGCACTCCGCGCTCGTCTCTCGTGACCACCCACACCGTGCCTGCGCCGCCCGCGCGCAGCGGACCTGATCCCACCGCCAGCACCGTGGATTCGTCGAGCGCGATCACCTCGCCCACGGCGCCGGAGTCGACGGCGGCGATCGCCCTGGTGAGATTGCCCCACTGCACGGCGTGCGCGTCGACGGTGACGTCGATGAGCCCGAGGCCGTCTTCGACGGTGACCTCGTCGAGGTCTTCGGCAGCGTCCTCCTGCGCGACCTCGACGTCGCCGATGCGCCAGCCGCCGATCAGCGCGCGATCGGGCGCAATCGCTGCACCGGCGGAGAAGCCGAGATACGGCACCCCCGACTCGACGGCCAGACGGAGACGAGCCGCCAGCGGCTTCAGCGCGGTGAGGTAGGCGGGCGTGAGGCCCCCGCCCACGAGGATGCCGTCGGCGTCGTCGAGCGCGGCGGCGGGCATCCTCTCCCCCTCGGCCACCACAATCTGCGCCACGTCGACGGGAGAGTCGTTCGCCACCCTGCGCACGATCGCGGCGAAGGCGTCGCCTGCGTCGGCCGTGGCGCGCTCGGTCACGGTGAGCACCGCGATGCGGGCGGGGCGCTCATCGCCCGCACGCGCCACGGCCTCTGCGATGAAGCCGCCGTAGAGCGCGTCCTCCACGTCGTCACGGTGTCCGCCGCCCACCAGGAACACGCTCATCGATCGACTCCCTCTTCATTCGTCTCGTCGTCGTGGTTCGTCTCGTTCATCTCGGCTCGCGACGGCTTCCGATCCGACGGTCCATCCAGTCCGATCTCGTCGATCGCCTCGGCGACCTGCACGGCCCCACCCCGGTCATCGCCCGCGGTGCCGTCGGCGTCTCTGCTCGTCACGTGCCTGCGCACCGTGTCGTTGAGATACGACACGATCGTCGCGGTCGTGACGCCCACGATGCCCACGCCGCTGATCATCAGCATGACGGCCAGCACTCGGCCCGCCGTGGTCACCGGCACCATGTCGCCGTACCCCACGGTCGCCATGGTCACGGCCGACCAGTACAGTGCGTCGCCGAGGCTCACGATCGTCGCTCCTGGGGCTCCGCGCTCGACGAACACCACGGTGATCGAGATGGTGTAGACCCACAGCGCCACGAACGACACCGAGTAGGCGATGACCCTCGCACGCACAGCGGCGCCGGTCTTGCCCTGGAAGTACTCGATACGTCGCAGCTCGCGCAGCGCGCGGAACGGCCGGAACATGGGCACGAGCGCGGCGAGCAGATCGGGGATGTTGTGCCGCACGAACGAGCTGCGGTCGGGCGCCAGCACCAGACGCCCCACATAGTCGACCACGAAGATCGCCCAGATCACCGCGAGGATGATCCAGATGGTGCCGTGCTGCGACGGAGTAAGGCTCGAGTCGAGGCAGTGGATGCTGTAGGCCACGATGAACACCGCAGACAGCACCAGGAATGGCCAGGCGCTCAACCGCTCCCAGCGCTGTTCGGCCCGCTCTCCCTTCGCGCGGCGCTGCGCGGCCCCCGTCATGGTCAGTCTCTGCCGGCCACGCGCAGCGGTCCACGGTGCAGGCGATACGCCGCTGCCTGCGCCACCGGCTTCACCACGATCAGGTCGAGGTCGACATGCGGCGGTCTCTCCAGCGCGTCGACGATCGTGACCGCGACGTCGTGGGCGCTCAGCGGCTCGGGCACGTCGGCGTAGACCGCATCGGCGCGATCCTTGTCGCCTTGGAACCGGGTGAGCGAGAACTCCTCGGTGTGCACGAGGCCCGGCGCCACCTCGATCACGCGTAGCGGCTCGCCGTTCAGTTCCAGCCGCAGCGCCTCGGTGAGCGCGTGCTGCGCGAACTTCGCGGCGTTGTAACCGGCGCCTCCCGCATAGGCCATGTGTCCGGCCGTAGACGTGACGTTGAGGATGTCGGCGTGCCCTGTGGCCTCCGCGGCGTCACGCAGCAAGGGCAGCAGCGCGGAGATGACGTGCTTGGTGCCGAGAACGTTCACCTCGAACATCCAGCGCCAGTCGTCGTCCGAGCCGGCCTCGATCGTGTCGAGCCCCCGGGCGCCGCCCGCGTTGTTGACCACCGCGTGCACGCCACCGGTCGTCGCGAGGTGATCCCGCAACGCCTCGACCTCGGCCGGCGAGGTGACGTCGGCGGCGAAGAACCCCGTTCCCGTCTCTTCGGCGAGCGCGCGCAATCTGTCTTCCCGACGCGCCACCGCGACCACGTTCCAGCCTCTGTTGCGGAACTCTCGCACGGTCGCCGCGCCGATGCCCGAACTCGCTCCGGTCACGACCACACGCCTGGATGCCATTCCTCCATTGTGCAGGCGGCCCGTGGTGCACGGAAACCGCGGCGTGGGCATCCGCGACCTGCGCGCTCGTCCCAGGTGCGGCATCCCGAGCCCGGCCGTACCTGAGCATCCCCCATTCGGGGGTGCTCTAGCGTGGAGGGCGATGACGATCGCCGAACGAATCGCGACGACGACGCCACGTAAGGCTCGTGTCGCCTACTGGGACAACGCACGCTGGCTGGCCATCACGCTGGTCGTGATCGGCCATGCCATCCTCAAGCTGATCGCCCACTCGGATGCCGCCTACACGCTGTACCTCTTCATCTACCTCTTTCACGTGCCGGTCTTCGTCACCGTGTCCGGCTACTTCGCGAAGGCGCAGCCGCCCGGTTACCGCGGCCTCAAGCGCCTGCTCACCGACATCGTCTTTCCCTACGTCATCTTCGAGACGGTGTGGAGCCTGATCGACTGGGCCGCCACCGGAAAGCTCAGCCTCGACTACACGACCGCGAGTTGGACACTCTGGTTCCTGATCGCCCTCGGCGTGTGGCGGGTGGCGCTGCCCTACCTGGTGATGCTGCGCTACCCGCTGGTGTTCGCAATCCTCATCTCCGTCGCGGCCGGATACCTCGACAACGTCGACAGCACGCTCGCGCTGTCGAGAACGGCAGGCCTGCTGCCGTTCTTCGTGTTCGGCTGGAAGCTGCGGCACTGGAGCATCACGAAGCGGTGGCTGCAGCTGCGGACGGCGGTGGCGTGGCGCTGGCGCGCGGGCTCCATCGTGCTGTTCGGTCTCGTGTTGCTCTTCCTGGGCGCCCACATCGGTCTCTGGCGCGACCTGCTCATCCGCCGGTTCCTGCTCTACGACGAGCAGTACGACTCGTTCGGCTACGACCAATGGTGGGCGGGCGCGGTTCGGCTGCTGATGATCGGCGTCGGAGCACTGCTGACGCTGGCCTTTCTCGCGCTGGTGCCACGTCGCCGCACGATGTTCACCGCCTGGGGCGCCGCGACCATGTACATCTATCTGCTGCACAGCTTCTTCCTCTACCCGTTGCGGCAGTTCGGGCTGCTCGACGGTCACAAGCCGAGCTGGGTGTTGGCAGGCGTGATCGTGCTGTCGGTCGGCATCTCCGTTCTGCTGTCGCAACCCTTCATCAGGCGAGCGTTCCACTGGGTGATCGAACCGGACTATCCATGGCTGTTCCGTCGGCAGGCGCTGGCCCAGCTGCCGCCGCCGGCAGCGCCCGACGTGCCGGTTCCGCCCGGCACCGTACTCGTGACCGCGAAACGCTGAGTTACGCCGCATTTCGACTGTTTTGAGGCCCGGATGCCCGGCGCCTACGCTGTCTTGCAGCACCGGCGCTCGCATGCACCGGACCCACGAGCACTATCCACCGGGAGATCATCATGACCGACGCCGCGCAGTGGCAATTCGAAACCAAGCAGGTGCATTCCGGCGCCGCGCCCGATCCCGTGACCAACGCGAGGGCCACGCCGATCTACCAGACCACGTCGTACGTGTTCAACAACTCCGACCACGCGAAGAACCTCTTCGCGCTCGCCGAGTTCGGCAACATCTACACGCGCATCCAGAACCCGACGCAGGCGGTCGTCGAGGAGCGGGTCGCCGCCCTCGAGGGCGGCACCGGCGCGCTGCTGCTGGCCAGCGGCCAGTCCGCGTCCACGTTCGCGGTGCTCAACATCGCCCAGGCCGGCGATCACATCGTCTCGTCGAGCTCGATCTACGGCGGCACCTACAACCTCTTCAAGTACACGCTCGGCAAGCTCGGCATCGAGACCACGTTCGTCGAGAACCAGGACGACCCCGAAGAATGGCGTCGCGCCATCCGCCCGAACACCAAGCTGTTCTTCGCGGAGACCGTCGGCAACCCCAAGGTCAACATCCTCGACATCGAGACCATCGCCGACATCGCGCACGGCGCCGGCGTTCCGCTCATCGTCGACAACACGATCGCCACGCCGTACCTGATCCGTCCGTTCGAGCACGGCGCCGACATCATCATCCACTCGGCCACCAAGTTCCTCGGCGGCCACGGAACGACCATCGGCGGCGTCATCGTCGATGGCGGACACTTCGAATGGTCGAAGAACGTCGAGAAGTTCCCGGGCCTCACGGAGCCCGACGAGTCATACCACGGCGTGAGCTACACCCAGGCCGTCGGCGACGGACTCGCTTACATCATCAAGGCGCGCGTGCAGCTGCTGCGCGACCTCGGCTCAGCCATCGCGCCGAACAGCGCGTGGCTGCTCATCCAGGGCATCGAGACGCTGTCGCTGCGCATCGAGCGCCACGTGCAGAACGCCCAGGAGATCGCGGAGTTCCTCGAGAACCATCCCGACGTCGCCTCGGTCAACTACGCGGGACTGCCCACGAGTCCGTGGTACGCGGCCGCCAACAAGTACGCGCCCAAGGGCGTCGGCGCCGTGCTCTCGTTCGAGCTCAAGGGCGGTGTGGATGCCGGCCGCGCGCTGGTCGACAACCTCACGCTGTTCAGCCACCTCGCCAACATCGGCGACGTGCGCTCGCTCGTCATCCACCCGGCATCGACCACGCACTCGCAGCTCTCCCCCGAGGAGCAGCTCACGGCCGGCGTCACGCCGGGCCTGGTGCGCCTGTCGGTCGGCATCGAGAACATCGACGACCTGAAGGCCGACCTCGAGGCCGGCCTCGCGGCCGCCCGCGCGGTCGCCGAGAACGACAGCGTCTCCGCCTGACGTCGCTTTCGACCAACCACAGCAGGGGCTCGGCCACCACCGGGCCCCTGCTGTCTGCGCCCATCCGCTCTGTGCCTCCACCACCGGGCCGAGCCCCCACCACCGTGCCGAGCTCCCCACCACCGCGCCTCCCACCAGCCGGCCGTGCCGAAAATCGGACTTCTGCGGCCGCGGGCGGCGTGTCGACCCCTGCACACGGCGTGGCGCCGCAGAAGTCCGATTTTCGGCACGCGCCACGGAGCGCGCCAGTCGTAACAGAGCACGGTGCGCCGCCCGGCACCCGGCAGAATTGACATCACCATGGACTGGCAGACCTCCGAAGACACCGTGCCGTCGAGCTTCATCACCGACGCGCAGGCTCGCTCGCTGCTCGGCAAGCCGCGCGCGACCGGCGCGTGGCGCGAGGGCGACCCGGTCGGCGACCGGCAGTTCGCGAAGATCGGCTCGCTGGCGTTCGAGTGCGGTCGCACGCTGTCGAACATGGTCGTGGCGTACGAGACGTGGGGCACGCTCTCGTCACAGCGCGACAACGCCGTGCTCGTGCTGCATGCGCTCACCGGCGACAGCCATGTGGTGGGCGAGGCCGGGCCGGGGCATCCGACCTCGGGATGGTGGAACGGCATCGTGGGCCCCGGACTCGCGATCGACACCGACCAATGGTTCGTGGTGGCTCCGAACATGATCGGTGGATGCCAGGGGTCGAGCGGGCCGGCATCCCTCGCCCCCGACGGCATCGAGTGGGGGCCCCGCTTTCCGTACACCACGGTGCGCGACCAGGTGAACGCCCAGGCCGCGCTCTCCGACACGCTCGGCATCGACAGCTGGGCCGCCGTGATCGGCGGCTCCATGGGCGGCATGCAGTCGCTGGAGTGGGCGGTGAGCTTCCCGGAGCGCATGGAACGGGTCGCCGTGATCGCGGCGCCCCCGTTCTCCACGGCCGACCAGATCGCGCTCAACACGTTGCAGATCGAGGCGATCCGCACCGATGCCCAGTTCAGGGCCGGCCGCTACTACGACTCGGCAGACGGCGAGGGTCCGCACGCCGGACTCGCCCTCGCCCGCCGCATGGCGCTGCTCAACTACCGCAGCGCCAACGAGCTCAACGAGCGCTTCCAGCGCAGCTGGCAGAGCGGCATCAGCCCGCTCGGTGCAGGCGGGCGGTTCGCCGTCGAGTCGTACCTCGACTTCCACGGCAACAAGTTCACGCGGCGGTTCGACGCCAACAGCTACATCACCGTGGTGGGCGCCATGAGCTCGCACGACATCGGCCGCGGGCGCGGAGGGGTGGATGCGGCGCTCGGCCGCGTCACGGCATCCTCACTCGTGCTCGGCATCGACAGCGACCGGCTGTACACGGTCGACGGCCAGCGCATCATCGCAGCCGGTCTGCAGAACAGCATCCACGGCGCTCACCCGATCGTGATCCACTCGCCGTTCGGGCACGACGCCTTCCTCATCGAGGACGACCTCATCGGCCCACCGCTGCAGAGGCTTCTCGAGTCCTGAGCCCCTCGGACGCCGGGACGGCGGGACTCTGCGCCTTCAGGCGCCACACCCAGCCGAGCTGGAGCGCGATCGCGGCGAAGAGCGCGACGCCCCACGGAACGTGCAGCGCCGCCAGGTGCGCGAGTCCGAAGACGACCTGCAGCGAGACGCCGACCAGATAGCCGAGCGCGAGAGCCGCCGGACGTCGCGACCCGCCTCCTCGCCACCAGGCGAGCAGCGCGACGATCACGTACAGCACCGCCAGCGACCACGTCGTGTAGGCGGTGGCGCTGTGCACCGCCATGCCCGCTGCGCCGGAGATGAGGAGTCCGGCGGCGACGGCCGCCGCGAGTGTCGCCGCGGCGAGCAGCGTCACGACGACGCGCAGAGCGGTCAGGTATCCCGGTGTGATGGTTCTCGATGACGACATGGATGCCGCGCCTCCCTCGTTCACGTGACGACCGCGTGTCGACCGCGCCACAATGGTCCGACGACGTGCATACCCACGACGTCAGGTCGGCGACGACGGGCTGACATCCGACCGCGCTTCATCGTCGTCGTGACGAGGGCACGCGATGGCGTGCCGAGCCGGGTGCACCGCCCAGGAGGATGCCGATGACCGAACACCCGCAGGCCGGGTCCGTTCCCGGGCCGCACCACCACGATCGTGACGAACGTGATGAGCGCGGCGACCACGACGCGCGCCGCGACGCAGACGCCGACGAGCGGGTCGCCGCCGAGCGTCCGGCCCTGCTGGGCCTCGCCTACCGCCTGCTCGGCTCGCTCGCCGACGCCGAAGACGTGGTGCAGGAGGCGTTCGGCCGCTGGTACGCGATGACGCCGGAGCAACGCGGCGAGATCCGCTCCCCCGGCGCCTGGCTCAGCACAGTCGCCAGCCGCATCTGCCTCGACCTGCTGGGCTCGGCGCGCCGGCGCCGCGAACGGTACGTGGGCGAGTGGATTCCCGAGCCGGTTCCGGATGCCGTGGGCTGGGCGACCTCGACCGCCGGCGCCGCGGCATCCACCCCTTCCGACCCCGCAGAGCGCGTGACCCTCGACGAGTCGATCACCATGGCGTTCCTCGTCGTGCTCGAGGCGATGAGCCCGGCCGAGCGCGTCTCGTTCGTGCTGCACGACGTGTTCGGCTACTCGTTCGCCGAGATCGCCGAGATCGTGGGGCGCACCCCGGCGGCGTGCCGACAGCTGGCGTACTCGGCGCGACGACGGCTGAGCGCACCGCGTGAGCAGCACGGCTCAGACTCTCGGGCTCAGGACGAGGTCGTCGCAGACCTCAGGCGAGCATGGGAGCGCAAGGACATCGGCGCACTGATCGGCATCCTCGATCCGAGCGTGGTGCTCGTCGCCGACGGCGGCGGCAGGGTCAACGCCGCGCTGCACCCGATGGTGGGCGCCGAGGAGGTCGCCCGCTACTTCGTGGCCATCGCCCAGTTGGCGCCCGACCTCACGATCGAGGAGCGCACGGTGAACGGTCGACCCGGTCTCCTCGCGCTGCAGAACGGCGAAGTGGCGGCGGTGGCGGCGCTGGAGATCGTGCACGGCCGTGTGACCAACGTCTGGGCGATGCGCAATCCCGACAAGCTGCGTGCCTGGACGGGCATGTGACGACCTGACGACACACGCATCAGACGCCTCGGCACCGGCACCTCGACCCGGCCTGCGACGGCACGCGTCATAATCGTTCTGTAGTTCGCCCCGGACGCAGGAGCCGATGTCGGGCGTATCCGGAGGATCGATGACGCGCACCGTCGAAGAACGCGACCGCATGCTCGCGGTGGCGTCGAGCACGATGGGCATCCTCGCGTCGGCGGTGGCCGCGGTCTGCACCGTGCTGCCAGGTGCGCTTCCCGAGATCGAATCGACCGTGAGCGTGCTGGCGCTCTGCCTCCTCATCATCACGGCCTGCGTCGCCGTTCAGCGGCGCACGTCCCCGATCCCGATCATGGTCACGCTCGCCACCTCGGTGATCGCCATCGGCGTCGTCTGGTTCAGCGGGGGCACGAGCGGCTCAGCAGCCACCGCCATCATCATCATGCTCGACGTCACATCGGCCAGCACCGCGTTCCTCCTGGGAGCGGATGCCCGGCGCCGCGTCATTCTCGGCATCGGATTCGTCGTGGTCGTCGCCGTCACCGTGCCGACCGTGCTGTCGGTGCACGGCCCCCTGCCGACCGTGCTCTTCGCCACCGTGGGCAGCTGGGCGTTCTGCACGGGCATCGCCGTGTGGGTGGCACGCGTCGTGCCGCAGACCGTCGAACGCATCGAGGGCATGAGTGACGCCTACCGCACCGAGCGCCAGGCGAGCGAGTACGAGGCACGGCGCAGGCAGAGCGCCCGTCTGCTGCACGACACCGTGCTCGCCACCCTCACGCTGCTCGCCCACTCCGGCCGCGGAGTCGGCGAGCGTGCGCTGCGAGCGCAGGCCGCCGACGACGCCGCGCTGCTGCGCGAGCTGCGCATGGGGTACACGCCCGACCCGCAGGCCTCCGGCGACTACAACCTGCGTCAGGTGCAGGAGTCCACGCTCGGCAACACGCTCGAGACGGTCAAGCAACGGTTCGAGCGCATGGGCCTCGACGTCGCCTGGCACGGCACCGGGCACGTGCTGCTGCCCGCCGACACCCTCGACGCGTTCCTGCTCGCGCTCGCCGAGTGCCTCGAGAACGTGCGCAGGCACTCCGGCGAGTCCGAGGCGCACGTCACGATCACCGATGACGACGTGACGGTGCGCGCGATGGTGACCGACTCCGGAGTCGGGTTCGACGTGAGCGACGTCTCGCCGGGCCGCCTGGGCTTCACCGAGTCGATCGTCGCGCGCATGCGCGACGTGGGCGGCAACGCCCGCCTGTTCAGCGCGCCTGGATCCGGTACCACCGTCGTGCTGGAGGTACCCAAGGAATGAGCAGGCTCGACGCCAGGGCGACCCACATGCACAGCGGAGTGAGCCGACTGCGCACCGGCACGATGGTCATCGCCGACCTTCTCGTGGTCACCTCGATCATCCGGTTCGCCTACTTCGGGCGCCAGTACCCGCTGCCGTGGCTCGGTCTCGTCGCGCTCGCCCTGCTCGTGCTCGTCGCCGTGCTCATGTGGGTGATGCCTGCACCGCGGGACGCCCCTGTCGAACAGGGTCGCTTCGCGGGGCTCATGGCGGGATGCGCCGTCATCGTCGGCATCGACCTCGCTGCATCGTGGGCGCCCGGCTCCACCGGCGTGTTCCCCGTGACCTGCATCGGCGTCGGCGGGCTCCTCGTCGCCGCGGTCACCGTGCGGCCGCCGCGCGACATCGTGCTGGCCACGGCGGGCTTCGCCCTGGTGCTGATCGTCGTGCTCGGCCTGCAGGTGCACACCGTGCTCTCCATCGCGCCACGGCTGGCCTTCGTGGCCATCGCGTGTGCGCCGCCGATCATCGGCGTGACTCTCGTGCGCTCGTTCCGCAGCATCGTGCAGTTCCACTCCGAGATCGCGCAGACCCAGAGCACCACGATCATCGACCACGCCGTCGGAATGCTCGCCTCCGAGGAGCTCGAGCGGCTCGACCTCGCCGCCGAGCAACTGCTCGATGACGTCGCGGCCGGGCGGCAGGCGCTGCCGCTCGACCCGGAGACGGCGGCGAGGGCATCCTCTCTCGCGACGCAGCTGAGGCTGCACCTGGTCGAAGACCGCAGGCAGACCTGGCTGCACCACGCGGTCACCGAGTCGGCCGTGCTCGACCCGGTGACCGTGGTCGACGACCCCGACGGCCTCGCCGCGTCACTGAATTCGAGACAGCGCGACGGGCTGTTCTCGGCCATCTGGCTGCTCGTGGGCAGCGTGCCGAAGTCGGCGACGTCGCTGCGCATCCACCTGGCGCGGGGGGCGGATGCCGGCCCGCACGTGCAGGGGCTGCAGATCGTGATCGAAGCCACGGGCATCCCGCGACGCCAGATCGACCCGGCGGCATGGCAAGCTATTCGCAGAGTGGGGCGGTATACCGAGACCGGTCAGTCTGCGATGCTCCGTATCGAAGTAGACTGCCTGGTCGACGCCTCGGCAGATCGCTGAGGATGCCCCACCAGCGCGGTACCCGAAGCCGCGGGAGGAGGACGGACACGTGAAGGACTCAGAGCAGGCACCCATCAGGATCGCCATCGTCGACGATCATCGGATGCTGCTGGCCGCGCTCACGGAATGGATCAGGGGTGCCGCCGACGACATCGAGATGGTCGCCGCCGTCGCCACGTGGCCCGAACTGCTCACGCACGAGGCGTTCCCGGTCGACGTCGTGCTGCTCGACCTCGACCTCAAGGACAACATCCCGGTCTCGATCAAGCTGCAGGCGCTGAAAGCCGCAGGTGTGCCGACCATGCTGATGAGCGCTTACTCCGACCCGAACGTCGTGCGGGAGGCGCTCGCCGCCGGCGCACAGGGATACATCGTCAAGAGCGAGAACGCCGACATGATCGTCGAGGCCATCCGCGCGGCGGTGCGCGGCGACTCCTTCATCTCGGAGGAGCTCGACGTGGCGCTCAGCCAGAGCACGACGGGATCACCGAAGCTCAGCGCCCAGGAGCGCAGAGTGATGGCGCTGTATGGCGCGGGCGAGCCGGTGAAGTCGGTGGCGTTCAAGCTCGGCATCTCCGACGAGACGGCCAAGAGCTATCTGAAGCGCATCCGCGAGAAGTATCGCGTCGCGGGCTACGACGTCGGCACGAAGGTGGCGCTGCGCAAACGCGCCATCCTCGACGGCATCCTGCTGCAGAACGACTGACCGCGGCGCCGATCAGGCGAGGTCGACCGGCACCGTCGGGATGCCGGCGGTGTGGCCCGCGACCGGCAGCCCTCGTGCCGCGCGCACCCGGTCGAGCGTGAACGATCCGATCGCGAGCAACAGTCCGAGGAGCGTCAGCACGAGCCCCACCCAGACCGGAGCCCGATAGCCGAGTCCTGCCGCGATGGCCACACCGCCCAGGTATGCCCCGAGCGAGTTGCCGATGTTGAGCGCCGAGTGGTTGAGAGCCGCTGCGATGGACTGACTGTCGCGCGCGACATCCATCAGGCGCGTCTGGATCGCCGGCGAGATCGCCGACGACGAACCACCCACCACGAAGACGCCGAGCGCGAGCACGATCCAGTTCTGGGCCAGCAGACCGATGGCGACGAGCGCCACCATGAGCACGACGAAGAACACCAGCATGGTGCGCTTCACGCTGCGGTCCGCCATCGCACCGCCTAGGAGGTTGCCGACCGTCATTCCCAGTCCGCAGCACACCAGCATGAGCGGCACGGCACCTTCGGGAAGGCCAGCGACGTCGGTCACGATCGGCGCGATGTATGTGTACAGCGCGAAGAGTCCGCCGAAGCCGATCGCGCCGACGCCGAGGGTGAACCAGACCTGCGGCCGGGTGAAGGCCTTCAGTTCGCGACGCATGGTCGCATCGGGATTGCCCGCCTGCCACGGCACGGCGACGAACACGGCGACGAACGTGAGCGCGAAGATCACGGCGACCGCGAGATAGGCGACGCGCCATCCCGCCTGCTGCCCCAGCCAGGTGATGGCCGGCACGCCGACCACATTCGCGATGGTGAGGCCGGAGAGCACGAACGCCACGCCGCGTCCGCGTTTGCCTGGACCCATGAGGGATGCCGCCACCAGGCTCGCGATGCCGAAGTACGCTCCGTGCGGCAGCGCCGCCACGAACCGGGCGGCGAGCACGAGCGGGAACGTCGGTGCAACGGCCGCTGCCACGGTGCCGAGCGTGAACGTCACGAGCAGCCAGAGCAGCAGTCGCTTGCGGGGCCAGCGCGCCGCGGTGGCCGCGATCGTCGGTGCGCCAACGACCACGCCGAGCGCATAGGCCGAGATCATCCACCCCGCCTGGGCGTTCGCGTCGGCTGGGTTCGCCGCGTACAGCGTCGGCAGCAGGTCGGCCGCGATGTTCGGCAGCAGGCCCATCGCGACGAACTCGGTGGCACCGATGCCGAAGCCGCCGAGCGCGAGCGCGATCAGGGCAAGGCGGATTCGGGCCGGCGAGAGCGCCGGCCCGTCGACGATGGCGGGCATGAGCACCATCGTAAACGTCGCACGTTACAGATTCGAATCGATTCGATATCGTGTCGATGACGCAACCGAAGGGTGGCGGATTTCCTGGCCGATGCGTGCCGTGAGCAAGCGCGCGGCACGCACGTCCCGCGGCCCTGTCCGTCGCGTGGGAGCGTGCTACTCGCCGAGCTCGTCGAGCGCGGCATCCAGTCGCTCGATCTTGCCGGTGAGCTCTCCCGTGTAGCCGGGACGGATGTCGGCCTTGAGCACGAGCGAGACGCGGGAACCGAACTGGCCGACGGCATCCGTTGCCCGCTTGACGACGTCGAAGACCTCGTCCCACTCTCCCTCGACGGTGGTGAACATCGAGTCGGTGTGATTCGGCAGGCCGGATTCGCGCACGATGCGCACGGCGGCCGCGACCGCGTCGTGCACGGAGCCGTCTGCGCGGCCGGTGCCGCTGGGAGCGACGGAGAAGGCGACGAGCATGGTGGTGTCCTTTACGTTCTGTGGCCGCTGCCAGGCTCTCACACCTGGTTCGGGAACAGTTCGTCGACTGTCGGCTCGACGCGGTCCGCCGCCCGGTTGCCTCTCTCGAGGGATGCCCCGCCCTCCGACTCGCCCTCGCCCGCGTCGTCCCGCGGCCAGGTGGTCGAGCCCGCCGTCGTCCGCGGTCCGGTGGCGGCCGCGCGCTTCGCGCGCGTGCCGGTGCGCCAGAGCGCGACGACGGCCCAGCCCAGCACGACGAAGAGCATGACGTTGCGCGCGGTGACGGCCGCGAGCATCCACGCATTGAGATTCAGCAGCTCCATGTACAGGTACGGATAGAAGAGCTGCGTCAGTCCCGCGGTGACAGCCACGAGCACCGCGGGGGTGAGGAACCGGCGCCCGGACATCAGCAGACCGATGATCACGGGCGCAGCCAGCCAGTCGATGTACTGCGGCGAGCCCACTTTGTTGAACGCGATCAGCGCGGTGACGATGGCGAGCATCAGCTGCGGCAGCACGAGCGCGCTCGGTGCGCGGCGCAGCACGGCGCGCAGCCCGATCAGCGTGACCGCCGCCACGGCGATCGCGAGCGCCGGAGTCATCATGGCGCTCACCGCCGCGATGTTGCGCCCCATCACCTGGAATGTCAGCAGGTGCTGGTCGTAGTACAGGAAGCTGCCCTGCACGTGCAGGGCAGCGGCCCACATCCACGGCATGCTGATCGGCGCCTCGATCTGCAGACCTCGGCCGGTCTGCTGACCGACGAAGCTGAAGACGTCGTCGAGGCCGCCGAAGGCGATCGCGACGATCGTGATGACGGCGCTCGTCACGAGCACGTAGCCGAGCACCAGCCAGCGCCTGCGCACCGCCACGATGATCGCGAGGATCACGCCGGCGGGCCACACCTTGATCCAGGTCGCCACCGCGAGCAGCACGGATGCCAGTTGCGGCCTGGCCGCGAGCCACACCAGCGCGATGATCACGATCGCCACCGACACGGCGTCGAGCCGCCCGACGGCGATCGGGCCGAGCAGCAGCAGAAATGCCAGCCACCACCAGGCCGCGGCGACCGACCGCCTGCGCCGCCTGCGGATGAGCACGGCGAAGGCCGCCACGTCGAACAGCGTCACCATGGCGAGCCACGCCATGACGTAACCGCCGCTGCCTGCGAGCATCGGAATCAGGATGGGCACCATGGCCACCGCCGGATACACCCACGGCGACGTGACGCCCATGAACGTGTAGCCGTGCTCGGCGAGCTGCGCCCAGGGCAGGTAGACCAGTGTGACGTCGCCCAACGGCATCCCGCTGCCGAGCAGGGCCGTCAGCCACAGCACGACGTGCACCAGCAGGAACGCTCCCCAGAGCGCGTACGGGTCGCGGGCGAGCGCGTTCAGTCGGGCGCGTCGGTCACCGGATCTCGACGGCTCGGCGGCCGCGCCTCCGGTGGCCGTCGCGGTCGTCGGGGTGTCGGTGGCCATAGACGACCATGTTATCGGCCGCGAGACGCCGATTCTCGCCGCTCACGGCCCCGCGAGCCGGTCATTCCGGCGACCATGCGAGGGGATGTTCGTGCCGGCACCCCCTGACACGTCACGCCGCCGACAACACGTCTCCGACCACCGTCGCGACGTGCTCCGCCACGTCGAGTGCCGCGATGGGGCCACCCGCACGCGCCGCAGACGCCCTCGCTCCCGCGGCTCCGTGCAACGCTGCCGCCGTCGCCGCCAGGGCAGCGAGCGCATCGTGGCCCTCCGCGGCGATCCGGTCCGCATGCGTGGCCAGCAGGGCACCGAGGATGCCGCCCAGCGCGTCCCCGCTCCCCGCCGTCGCCAGCCAGCCGGCATCGGGCCCCGTGCACACGTCGATCACCTCGCCGCCCGGGGCGCACACGTGCGTCACGTGTCCCTTGAGCAGCACCGTGGCGCCCGTGGCATCCGCCGCGCGGCGGGCCCAGCCGCGCGCATCCGCCGCGATCTTCTCCGCAGAGGGTGCGCCTGCGCCGCCTCCCGAAGCGCGCGCGGCGTCTCCGGCGAGAACGCGGGCGAGCTCGCGGTAGTGCGGCGTGATGACGACCGGCGCGTGCTCTTCCGCGATCAGGTCGAGTGCGCCGGCGTCGACGACGCACGGCACGCCGTCGGCGAGCGCGGCGCGCAGGCGGGCGGCGTTCGCAGGGTCGCGGTGGGCGGCATCCATTCCGGAGCCGATCAGCCATGCCTGCACCCGACCGACCGCCGTCACCGTCTCGGGACGGCGCTCGAGCACGAGGCGCGACGGCACATCGTCGCCCACGTAGCGCACCATGCCGACGCCGGTGCGCGTGGCCGCTTCGACGCCGAGCACCGCGGCACCCGGGTATTCGTCGGAGCCCGTGACGACCCCGAGCACGCCGCGCGAATATTTGTCGTCGCCTGCGCCGGGCACGGCGATCCACTCGCCGCAGTCGGAGAGCGTCCATTCCCGTGACTGGCGTTGAGCCGGCTCGTGCGTCATGCCTTCACGATAGGTTGGCAAACGCCGCAACGCCCAGCCCTTGCCACGCCGACGGCCTTCGCGCCGCGCCGCGCAGTGCTCGGGCCGGTGCGTGCGGCTCGCACTCGACGAAAGGGCCGCGCATGCCGATCTCTCTGCCCGACCGCGTGGTGGTGTTCGACTACGGCGAGGTCATCTCGCTCACACCCAGCGAATTCGACAGGCAGGCGCTCCTCGACGTCGCAGGGGTGGAACCCGATGCGTTCTGGGCGTCGTACTGGAGCCACCGCGGCGAGCTCGATCTGGGAACGCTGAGCATCCACGACTACTGGCGACGCATCGAGGCCGACACGCAGGCCGACTGGTCGGAGAGCACGCTGCACCTGCTCTGGGTCACCGACTTCCGCGGCTGGCTCAGCGTCGACACCGGCACGATCGACGTCCTCGTCGATCTGCGCGACGGCGGCACCCGTCTGGCGCTGCTGTCCAATGCCGGCGCCGACTTCGGCAGCTACTTCAGGCAGGGTCTCATCGGTTCGCTGTTCGAGCGCGTCTTCGTCTCCGGCGAGCTGTTGCTGGCCAAGCCCGACACGGCGATCTTCCAGCACGCCATCGATGAACTGGGCGTGGATGCCGCGCACACGGTCTTCATCGACAACCGCGCGGACAACGTGGCGGGCGCCGAGTCGCTCGGCATCACCGGGCACGTGTTCACGGGCGCCGCACCGCTGCGCGCGTTCCTGGAGTCGCTCGCCCGCTGAGGCGCCACGGATGGTCGCTCAGCCGCTGCGGCCACGCACTACATCCGATCACCGCATTCGATCACCGCAAGGAGCACCGTGTCGCACCTCTTCGACCCGCTCGACATCAGGGGCACTCGGCTGCGCAACCGCATCTTCACGGCGCCGATGTGCCAGTACTCCGTGATGACACGCGATGGCGTGCCCACGCCGTGGCACCTGATGCACCTCGGGTCGATCGCCGCGGGCGGGTCGTCGCTCGTGATCGCCGAGGCGACCGCGGTCACCCCTGGCGGTCGCATCTCCGACCGCGACACCGGCATCTGGAACGACGATCAGGTGGATGCCTGGCGCCCGATCGCCCGCTTCATCGCGGAGCAGGGAGCCGTGCCCGGCATCCAGCTCGCACATGCCGGCCGCAAGGCGTCGACGTGGTCGCCGTGGGGCGAGGACGGCCGAAGCGGCTCGATCCCCGCGGACTCCGGCGGCTGGACCGCGCTGGCACCGTCGCCGATCGCCTTCCACGGTCTCGCCGTACCCGAGGAACTCGACCTCGAAGGCATCGATCGTGTCGTCGACGCGTTCACTGCCGCAGCCCGGCGCTCGGTCAAAGCGGGCTTCGGCATGGTGGAGATCCATGCCGCGCACGGCTACCTGCTGCACGAGTTCCTCTCCCCCGCGAGCAACGTGCGAGTGGATGCCTACGGCGGCAGCCTGGAGAACCGCGCTCGCCTGCTGCTGCGCGTGGTGGCCTCCGTGCGAGAGGCCATCGGCGACCTGCCGTTGTTCGTGCGCTTCTCCGCCAGCGAGTGGGTGCCCACCGGATGGGACGTTGACGAGTGCGCCACGGTGGCGCAGTGGTGTGCGGATGCCGGTGCCGATTTCTTCGACATCTCCTCCGGCGGCAACGTGCCCGCCGACATCCCGGTCGGGCCCGGCTACCAGGTGCCGTTCGCCGCGCGCATCCGGGAGCTGACCGGACTGCCCGTGTCGGCCGTCGGCATCATCACCGAGCCCGCGCAGGCGGCCGAGGTCGTCGCGTCGGGCCAGGCGGACGCGGTCTCGCTGGCCCGCGAACTGCTGCGCGACCCGCACTTCCCGCTGCGTGCCGCGCACGAGCTCGGTGTCGAGGTCGACTATTGGCCCGGTCAGTACCTGCGCGCGACGTGGCGGACTCCCCCGGTGCCGTAAGCAGTTCTCGTCTGGTGCCGGCCCTGGGCGTACCCGGTGGCGAGCCAAGAAGCAGTGGCAGCTCACCGAGGACCTCGTTCCAGCGGGGTGTCTCGGCCTTGCACGTCACTGCGTCGCTCTTCGAACGAAGGTCAATCGATCAAGACGAGCGGTGATGCGGTCAACCGCCCGCGTTCGAGAACCGGAAGCGTGGTCCACATGACGACATTGCGCGACCACCGCTCCGCCACACGATCGGGTTGGAAACCGGTCATAGCCTTGAGTCTCGGCATCGCGACGGTCGTCGCGAGCGAATTCTTGCCGGCGAGCGTGCTCCCCGATCTCTCCAGGGGTCTCGGCATCTCGGAAGGAATGGCCGGTCTGGCCGTTGCTGCGACTGCCGTCGCCGGAGCGGTGACGGCGCCGAGCATCGCGCTCGTCCTCCCTCGCACGGACCGGCGAAGGGTCTTGACCCTTCTTCTGCTCATCGCAACGGCGTCGAACATCGTCGTGGCCATCGCTCCCGACTTCGCGCTTCTGCTGACGGCACGCGTGCTGCTCGGGATCGCGCTGGCCGGCTACTGGTCGTTCGCGTTCCCGGCGGGCGTGCGAGCGATGCCAGGACGCGATCACGTCGTCTCCACCGCGCTGGCCTTCGGGGTCTCCGTTGCCACCGTCGTCGGCGTGCCTGTCGCCTCGCTGGTGAGCGGCGCGCTCGGCTGGCGCACGACATTCGCGGCGGCAGCCGTGCTGTGCGCACTCGCCGCCTTGTCACTGGTCCTCACGCTGCCGTCAGTGCCGGCACATCCGTCTGCCGGCTCGGCGATGCTCGGACGAGCCGTCCGCACTCCTCGGCTGGTGCTCGGATCCGTCTTGGTCGCCCTCTCCGTGCTGGGCAACTTCGTCGCCTATCCGTACATCCGAGTCGCTGTGGCGGGCATCGCACCGAACGCCGCGGGGTGGCTGCTGCTGTGCTGGGGTCTCGGAGCCATGCTCGGCAATCTGCTCGCGGGGCGCATGGCGGGGCGGCTGCGGATGCTCGTGGCCTCCGCGCCGCTCCTGCTCGCGGTCGGACTCGTGCTCACCGCGACGGCTCAGTCTCTTCCCCTGCTCGTCGTCGCGGTCGTGATCTGGGGCGTGGCCTTCAATGCGCTGCCTGTGGCAACGCAGCTGTGGATGGCCCGCGCTGAGCCAGAGCTCGCTGAGTCCGCACTCTCGCTTCAGGTGATGGCGTTCCAGCTGGCGATCACCATCGGGGCCGTCATCGGCGGAGTGCTTCTCGACAGTTACGGAGTGAGCACGGCATTGATCGTCGGTGCCGTGGTCGCGATCGCCGCGAGTGCCGGCTTCGCTGCCCTACCGGCGCCTTCGTCTCCACTGGCCCGCACGCGGAGCTGACTCTCGCGCCACTGCTGCGGCGGCAAACCGTGCTGCGCGACGAACGCTCGGACGAATGCCGCCGCCGAGCCATATCCCACCCGTGATGCGATCGACTCGACCCGAAGGGTTCCGTCGCGCAGCAAGCCACGCGCTCGGTCCATCCGGATCTGTCTCAGCACCTCCATCGGTCCGAGACCGAACGATCGCCGGAACCGCTCCCCCAGAGCTGAGCGCGACAGATGAACGAGCTCGGCCATCCGCTCCACACTCCAGGTCTCCTCCGGGTGCACTGTCAACGCCGAGACGATGGCATCGACCACGGGGTCGGTCTCCTCCGGCCTGCCGCTGTCCTCGTGCCATGAAGCGGTCATCGCCGCCGCGATCAGGTTTCCATAGCTCTCGGTGAAGTGCGCAGTCCCCGTCCCCGGCCCCTGCTGCGGGCAACTGCCCACCAACGCTGTCAAACCCGGGTGCCGGGCCGCGAAGTGACGAACGATCAGAGGACTGGGCACACCGCTTCTGCCCGAAGCGTGCAGGTCGGCAACGACGACGACGGAGTCGACGGCGGCGACGAGCCGATAAGAAGTGCTTGCATCCAGAAGCACGGCATCCGCGGCACCGATCCGGTTCCGTGATCCGAGCATCGAAAGCAGCAGCTCACCGGTTTCCACGTACACCCATCGAGGTCCCGACAGCTCGACGAGAGCCTCCTCGGTGCTCAGACACACACGATTCAACCGCGACATCAACCACGACATGCTTGCTACAGCACGACTCGCGGACGCGCTATTCCGCGGAGCTCGCTCAGGACGCAGCGTTCCCGCTCACGCCCGCCGCGTCGCGTCCTGCACTTCACCGACCAGCTCCTCGATGATGTCCTCGAGGAACACGACGCCGAGGGTCTCGTCCCCGGGGCCGACCGCGCGCCCGACGTGTCCGGCGGCACGGCGCATCATCGCGAGGGCGTCCTCGATGTCGGTCTCGGGCTGCAGCAGCACGAACGGGCGGATGCGCGCCGCAGGCACGGGCTCGTCGTATCCGTCGCCCTCCAGGTCGAGCACGTCTTTGAGGTGCACGTAGCCGACGGGCTCGCCGGCCGCGTCCACGATCACGTAGCGGGAGAACCCGTGTTTCGCGACGGCGCGTTCCACGTCGGACGGGGTCGCCGTCTCGGGGAGGCAGACGAGCGTCTCGAGGCCGAGCGTGACATCCCGAACCTTCTTCGCGGAGAACTCGAACGCATTGCTCAGCGTGCCCGTGCGGTCGGTGAGCACTCCCTCGCGCGTGGACTGGTCGACGATCGTCGCGACCTCGTCGAGCGTGAACGTGCTGACGGCTTCGTTGACCGGCTTCACGCCGAAGAGTCGCACGATGCCGTTCGAGGTGGCGTTGAGCGCCACGACGATGGGCTTGAACACGCGGGCGATGCCCACCAGCGGCGGCGCGAGCAGGATGGCGGCACGATCGGGCACCGAGAACGACAGGTTCTTCGGCACCATCTCGCCGAACACGACGTGCAAGAACGTGACGAGCACGAGGGCCACGGCGAACGCGATGCCGCCGATCCACTCCTCGGACAGCCCGGTGAGGCTCAACGGCAGCTCGATCAGGTGATGGATCGCCGGCTCCGACACGTTGAGGATGAGCAGCGAGCACACCGTGATGCCGAGCTGCGTCGTCGCGAGCATCAGCGTCGCGTGCTCCATCGCCCAGAGCGCGGTGCGCGCGGAACGACTGCCGCTCTCGGCCTTCGGCTCGATCTGAGAACGCCTTGCCGACATCACGGCGAACTCGGCGCCGACGAAGAACGCGTTGCCCGCCAGCAGCACCACCAGCAGCAGGATGCCCACCCAGTCAGCCATCGTCACGCACCTTTCGCGCTCCGGCGTCTGCTTCGTCGTCGCCCGCTTCCGGGTCGGGCGTGAAGCGCAGCAGGTCGACCCGCCGGCCGTCGAGCCGCTCGACGGTGAGGGTGCCTCCCGCGACGCGCACGGAATCCCCCACGACCGGCAGCCTGTCGAGCTCGTTCATCACGAACCCCGCGACCGTCTCGTACGGCCCGTCGTCGGGAATGCGGATGCCGGTGCGTTCCTCGAGCTCGTCGGGGCGCAGCATGCCGGAGATGCCGATCGATCCGACCCCGCGCACGATGTCGGCTCGCGTGGTGTCGTGCTCGTCGGAGACGTCTCCGACGAGCTCCTCCACGAGGTCCTCGAGCGTCGCGACACCCGCGGTGCCGCCGTACTCGTCGACCACGATCGCCATCTGGTAGCCCTTGCCGCGCAGTTCGCCGAGCAGGGTGTCGAGCGTCATCGTCTCCGGCACGCGCACGGCATCCGTCTGCAGCGCGGATGCCGGCACCAGCTCCCTGCGCTCCGGCGGCACCGCGACGGCCTGCTTCACGTGCACCACGCCGACCACATCGTCGATGTCGTCGTCGATCACGGGAAACCGCGAGAAGCCGGTGCTCTTGGCCAGCTCGAGCACCGTCGTCGCCGGGTCGGAGCGGTGCACGCTGGCCACCCTGGGCCGCGGCGTCATCACATCGGATGCCGTGTGCTCCGAGAACCGCAGCGTGCGGCCGAGCAGCGTGGCCGTGTCCGACTCCAGCACACCCGCGCTCGCGGAGCGGCGCACCAGTGATGCCAGCTCCTCGGCGCTGCGCGCTCCGGAGAGCTCCTCTTTGGGCTCGACGCCGAGCATCCTCAGCACGCCGTTCGCGCTCGCGTTGAGCACCCACACCACGGGGCGGAACACCGCGGTGAAGGCGGTCTGGAACGGCAGCACCAGTTTGGCGGTGGCGCGGGGCAGCGCCAGCGCGAAGCCCTTGGGCACGAGCTCGCCGATCACCATCGACACGAGCGTGGCGAGCGCGATGCCGACGATCGTGCCGATCGGGCCGACCGCTCCTGCTGGCAGACCGAGAGAGGTCAACGGCTCGGCGAGCAGCGACGAGATCGCCGGCTCGAGCAGGTAACCGGTGAGCAGCGTGGTCAGGGTGATGCCGAGCTGCGCGCTGCTCAGATGGGTCGAGGTGATCTTGAGCGCGGCGATCGTGATGCCGAGGCGTGTCTCGCCCCGCTCCCGACGCGCCTCGAGATCGGCTCGGTCGAGATTGACGAGCGCGAACTCGCTGGCGACGAAGAGCCCGGTGCCGACCGTGAGCACGAGGCCGGCGGCGAGCATGATCCACTCGGACATGGCGGTCAGCTCATCCGCTGGGAGCCGACGCACGGCCGCGGAAGGCGCGAAGAACTGGGCGAACTGTCAGAAGGAGGGTCGTCCATTGTGCGCTCGATTATACCGAGCGAGGGTGCGCGAACCCTGGGCCGCGCCGCGGTTCCAACCCGCTTCGGTGGCCGCGCGCACGCCGTGCAGGATATGCCGCATGCCGAGCACATATCCGACTCCGTCGACCGTATGTCCTGCGTCGTGCGTGCAGTCCGGGCCGCGAAGCCGCGTGAAACGATGAAGACATGAGCTCCGCCAACCTCTCCCGTGCCGAGACCGCCGACCGCTCCCGTGACTTCGCCGTTCGATCGGTGCGCGTGGAGCTCGACCTGACCGGAGCCGAGGATGCCGCGACTCTCACCTTCCCGACCTCCACGACGTTCGAACTCGACGCGCGCGCCGACGCGACCTGGCTCGACTTCCTCGGCGCATCGGTCGAGTCCGTCGCCGTCGACGGCCGCGACGTGCCCGTGCGGTACGACGGGGCGCGCATCCTGCTCGACGGTCTGATCGGGGGCGAGCGCGAGACATCCAGAATCGTGACTGTCACGGCCACCGCGCTCTACAGTCGCTCCGGCGAGGGCCTGCACCGTTTCGTCGACCCGGTCGACGGCGAGACCTATCTCTACACGCACGACGAGCCGGCGGATGCCCGGCGCGTCTTCGCCTGCTTCGAGCAGCCCGACCTGAAGGCGCCCTACTCCTTCGTGGTTCACGCCCCTGCAGGCTGGACGGTGCTCTCGAACGCCGAGCCCGAGTCAAGCGACGAACACGATGGATGCCAGACCGTCACCTTCTCCCCCACCCTCCCGTTGCCGAGCTACATCACCGCCGTCATCGCCGGTCCCTATCACGGGGTGCGCGGCGAATGGAGCCGCGGAGAGCAGGCGGTTCCGCTGGGCGTGTATTGCAGGGCGTCCCTCGCCCAGCACCTGGACGCGGGCGAGATCATCGACGTCACGCGCCGCGGGCTCGACTTCTTCACCGACGCGTTCGAGTACCCGTATCCGTGGGGTGGATACGACCAGGTGTTCGTGCCCGAATACAACATCGGCGCCATGGAGAACCCGGGTTGCGTCACCTTCACCGAGCGCTACATCTTTCGCGGCGCCTCCACCGATGCAGAGCACGAGGGTCGGGCGAACACGATCCTGCACGAGATGGCGCACATGTGGTTCGGCGACCTGGTGACCATGAAATGGTGGGACGATCTGTGGCTCAAGGAGTCGTTCGCCGACTACATGGGTGCGCTCGCGACCACCGAAGCGACCGGCTGGAGTGATGCCTGGGTCACTTTCGCGAACCGGCGCAAGGCGTGGGCGTACCTGCAGGACCAGCTGCCGACGACGCATCCGATCGCGGCCGACATCGTCGACCTCGAGGCCGCGAAGCTGGCGTTCGACGGCATCACCTACGCCAAGGGGGCCGCCGTGCTGAAGCAGCTCGTGGCGTACGTCGGTCGAGACGCCTTCTTCGAAGGCGCTAGGCGCTACTTCCGCGAGCACGCCTTCGGCAACACGACGCTCGACGATCTGCTCGCAGCACTCGAGGATGCCTCAGGCCGCGACCTGCACGCCTGGTCACGCGCGTGGCTGCAGACGACGGGCGTGACGACGCTCACCCTGGAGCCCGTCGCCGGTGCCGCGGGAGAGCTCGCGATCGTGCCGTCGGACGACCGCCCGCACCGCCTCGCGGTCGGATGGTACGACGAGGATGCCACCGGTCGCCTGACGCTCACCCGCAGGCAGGAGTTCGACATCGCAGGCTCACCTGTGCCGATCGGCCGACTCGACGCGGCTTTCGTGCTGCTCAACGACGGCGACCTCACCTACGCCAAGGTGCGCCTCGACGAGACGTCGCTGAAGGCCGTCGAGGCCGGACTCTCCCGCGTCATCGACCCGCTCGCCCGCGGCCAGCTCTGGTCGGCGCTCTGGAACGCCGTGCGCGACGGCGAGCTGCCCGCGAGCCGGTTCGTCGACGTCGTCTGCTCGCACGCTCCCGCCGAGAAAAACACCGGCCTGCTCGCGAGCGTGCTCGGCAATGCGCAGACCACCGTCGAGCACTACGCGCCGGTGGATGCCCGCCCCGGCGAGCGGCGCCGCTGGCTCGACACGACGTGGTCGACCATGCTCGCTGCGCCCGCCGACGGCGGCGTCGCGCTGGCGTGGGCGCGCGCCGTCGCGTCGGCCGCGGAATACGACGATGGCCGAGCGAACGAACTCCGCGCCCTGCTCGCCGGCAGCGCCGAGCCCCCCGCCGGCCTCGCACTCGATCCCGATCTGCGCTGGAGGCTGCTCACCGCGCTCTCGGCAACGGGGCATGCCGCCGCCGATGAGCTGACCGGCGAGCTCGAACGCGACGACACGGCATCCGGGCGCACCGCCCTCATCGAGGCGCTCGCCGCGCGACCCGACCCCGAGGTGAAGGCGACGGCCTGGCACTCCGCCCTGACCGACCTCACGCTGACGAACGATCACCTCGACGCCACGATCGCCGGGTTCACCGCCGGCGCTCGACGCGACCTCACCGCACCGTTCGACGGCGACTACTTCGGAGCGCTGCGCGAGGTCTGGCAGTCGCGCAGCATCGAGATCGCCGAGCGCATCGTCATCGGACTGTTCCCGCTCGCGGACTCGACAGATGCGGTCGACGACTGGCTGCGCGAGAACGCTGACGCGCCGGGTGCCTTGCTCCGGCTCATGCTCGAGCGTCGCGACCAGCTCGCCCGCGACCTGCGCGTGCGAGCCGCGAACGAACAAGGGTCAGCCGCGCGCTGAGCCGGCGCGACATGACGGCCCGCGCTCAAGCCGCACGTGACGACGACGTGTCACGCAGGTGCGCGAGCAAGAAGTCGAGCATCACCTCGAGATGATCGGTGCTGCCGGTCGTGCGCAACACCGTGACCCCGCCCTGAATGCCCGCGATGAACGCCGCCGCGGTGCGATCGGCATCGAGCGCCTGCGAGACGGCGCCGCCCTCCTGCATGCGCCGGATGCCGCGGCGCACGTGCGCCTGCCAGTTCTCGAGCAGCGCCGTGGCCACCTCGGCGGCCCCGTCCACGCTGCCCACCTGATCCATCAGCGACGCGAGCGGGCACTGTGCACCCTGCGCCCGGTAGCGCGCGAGGAGCGCCGTGCGCCAGTTCGACCATGAGTCCCATGAGTCGAGTTCGTCGAGGTAGGGGCGCTGATCGTCGAGCACGCGCTCGGCCTCGAGCCGGGCGACGGCGAGGAGCAGCTCGGCCTTGCCCCCAGGAAAGTAGTGGAAGAGCTGCCCCTTGCTGGTGTGCGAGGCGGCGAGCACGTCGTCGAGCGTGACAGCACCGGCGGTCTCACTGCGCAGGTAGCCGGCTGTCGCATCGAGAATGCGCGCGCGAGTCGCCTCGCCCTTGGCCGTCAGCTTCACGTGCGGCAGGATAGCAGCAGAATGGACTTGGCGGTCCATTCCGCTGCTGGCACGCGGAGGGAGACGGCGCCCGGTGCCTGCAGGCGCGTGGTGGGTCACCGGGCGCCCGACCGAACTCACATCAGCGTCCGCGCGTACTCCGGGTTCGTGTAGTCGCGCCACTCGATGATGCGACCGTGCTGCACCCGGTACACGGCCATGTTGCGGATGGGCGCCACCGGCCGGCCCGGCAACCCAAGACCGTGCACCTGCTCCTCGATCACCAAGTCGCCGTTCGTGGCACGGTTCAACGTTCTGAACTCCACCGCGGCCATCGACGCGAAGACGCCGGCCCAGATCGCGAGCACGGCATCCCGGCCGTGCACCGGCGCGTCGCCGTAGGCCTGGAACTCGATGTCCTCGTGCAGATAGGGCGCGAGCCGGGCGGCCTCCCTCGTGCCGAACGCGGCCACGAATCCGGTCACCACCTGACTCGGCGTGGTCGCGCCGTCTCGTGCGTCCTCGACGGCCGTCGTCTCATCCATGTTCGTTCGTCCCTTCGTCTCGTCTTCTTCGTGTTCGCCTTGCGACCCCGCCATCGCGCTCGTCGTCATGCCGCCTCCTCCGCGACCACGGCGACCCCGATGCGGCCTCCGTCGACATCGAGCACGGTGCCGTGCACGAACGCCGCGTCGTCGGAAGCGAGATACAGGGCTGCCGCGGCGATGGCATCCGGGTGCCCCGCTCGGCCCGCAGGTGTTCCGACCATGAAGGCCTCTCCCGGGTACTCCTCGTCCGAAGCCAGATCGGGCGTGCGGATCACTCCGGGAGCGACGGCGTTCACGCGAATGCCCGCATCGGCGAACTCCGACGACCACGCACGGGTCAGCGTCTCGAGCGCGCCCTTCGTCGAGCTGTAGAGGGTGCCGACCGACAGACCCTGCCGCGCGACCCAGCTGCCGAGATTGACGATGACACCGCCACCCGCGGCCGCCATCATCGGGGCGATCGCCTGGGTGAGAAAGAAGGGTGCCTTCACGTTGACCGCATACACGCGGTCGAACGTCTCCTCGTCGGTCGTCGACGTGTCGGAGGCCGGGAAGATGCCGGCGTTGTTCACGAGCACATCGATACGCCCGCCGAGCAGCCTCCGTGCCGCCTCCGCGAGCGCACGGCTCGCCGCTGCGCTCCCGTCGAGGTCGGCGCGCACGAAGTCCGCGCGACCTCCGTCGCGACGGATCGCTGCCACGACGGCTTCGCCGCGCTCGACGTCGCGTCCCGAGACGACCACGTGTGCTCCGGACGCGGCGAACCGCGTCGCAATCGCTCGTCCGATGTTGCTGGTCGAGCCCGTGACGAGCGCTGTCTTTCCGTGCAGTCTTTCGTTCAGTCGTTGTGTCATGCAGAGCACGGTACGAGCGTGATTTTGGACTAGCAAGTCCACAATGAGATTCGACGCGCGCCGCCAGCAGGCCGTCTCACCAGCTGACCGGCAGCGCCTTGCCCTCCTCGTAACCCGCCGCCGACTGGATGCCCACCAGCGCCCGGTCGTGGAATTCCGCCAGCGTGCGTGCGCCCGCATACGTGAACGAGCTGCGCAGGCCCGTCGTGATCATGTCGAGCAGGTCTTCCACCGACGGGCGCAGCGGGTCGAGGTAGATGCGCGAACTCGAGATGCCCTCGGCGAACAGCTGCTTGCGGGCGCGGTCGTAGGCATCCAGGCGCTCGAAGCGCTGCTGCACCGCCTTCGTCGACGCCATGCCCCAGCTCTCCTTGTAGAGCGCGCCCGCCTCGTCGGCCTGAAGCCGTCCGGGAGCCTCGACGGTTCCCGCGAACCACGACCCGATCATCACGGATGCCCCGCCAGCGGCGATCGCGAGCGCCACGTCGCGCGGGTACCGCACGCCGCCGTCCGCCCACACGTGCGCGCCGAGCTCGCGCGCCGTCTCGCTGGTCTCCAGCACGGCCGAGAACTGCGGGCGGCCGACGGCCGTCATCATGCGCGTCGTGCACATGGCTCCAGGGCCGACGCCGACCTTGAGGATGTCCGCCCCCGCCGCTACCAAGTCGCGCACCGCCTGCTCGGTCACCACGTTGCCCGCGACGATCGGCACCCCGAGGCCGAGCGCGGCCACGGTGTGGATGGCACGCCGCATGCCGTCCTGGTCGCCGTGCGCGGTGTCGAGCACGAGCACGTCGACCCCTGTCGCCACGAGCGCCTTCGCTCGCCCGGCCACGTCGCCGTTGATCCCGATGGCGGCCGCGACGCGCAGCCTGCCGTGCGTGTCGAGCGCCGGCGTGTAGATGGTGGAGCGCAGAGCGCTGGTGCGGCTGACCGTGCCGACGACGCGTCCGTGGTCGAGCACGGGTGCGAAGTCGAGGCCCGCCGCGTCGAGCAGATCGAACGCGGCACGGGCATCCGGGACGTCCTCGTCATCGATGGAGGGAAGAGATCCGTGCAGAAGCTCGCCCAGCCGCGCCTCGGGGAGCGCCGCGGCGAGATCGGTGGCCGCGAGGCATCCCGCATAGGCGCCCTTCGCGTCGTGCAGCACGATGCCCTGCCCCGGCATCGGCGGAACGAGCTCGAGCGCGTCGGCGACGGTCTCGTCGGTGCTCATCGCGAACGGCGAGTCGAAGAGCACGGGCTGCGCCTTCACCCACTCGATCGCCGCCTCGAGGTCTTGGGGATGCATGTCCTGCGGCAGCACGCCCAGACCGCCGCGCCTCGCGAGCGTGGCCGCGAGCCTGGGCCCCGTGACCGAGTTCATGTTCGAGGCGACGATGGGAATCGTTGCTCCCGTGCCGTCCCCGGGTGCGAGAGACACGTCGAGCCGGCTCGCCACATTCGACCTGCTGGGCACCAGGAACACGTCGGAGTACGTCAGATCGTGCGTTGGCGCCGTTCCATAGAACCGCATACGACCACGCTAGGGCGTGGCGAGCCGCACCGCACCCGTCCTGCGGCCCAGATCGTCCCGACCCCGGCTCGGAGCCGCTAGTACGGATCGTGACCCGACTGTGACCGCGCGTGTGCGCACCTCGGTGACGCCTGGCAACGGCGTTCAGTCGATTCGATTAGGCTTTCTCCCTGGCCGGAACGGCCGGGCAGAGGGCCCGCGGTGCCACCGTTTCCGGCGTTGAAACCAATCAACGAAGAGAGTGGGCGAACGGCTGTGTCGAGCCAGTTGACCGGTGTAGGAACAGACGACAGCGCGTCGGGAGAATTCGGAGCCAACGAGTGGCTCGTCGACGAGTTGTACGAGCAGTACATCGTCGACAAGAACTCCGTCGACAAGTCGTGGTGGCCCATTCTCGAGACGTACACGCCGGGCAAGGCGACGACGCCGGCCACGGTGCCCGCCGAGGGCTCTGCAGTGTCCGCACCGCCGGAGCAGCAGCCGTCGGTTCCGGCCCAGAACGAGGCTCCGGCCGCGACACAGGCCGAGCCCGCTCCCGCCGCAGCCGCGCAGGCGCCCGCTGCACCGGCGGCATCCGCACCGCCCGCCGCCCCCGTGCAGGATGCCGGCCCCACCCCGACGACGCCCATTCCGGTCGTGGAGGCCCCCGCCACCCAGCCCGTAGCCCGCACCACCTCGGTCGCTCCGCGCCCCGCACCGGTTCCCGCCGATGCTCCTGTGACCTCACCGCAGTCCGTGGTGCGCACCGGTGACGAGGCCGAAGAGGAGCGTCAGCCGGTCGTCACCCCGCTGCGCGGCATGGCGAAGACCCTCGCCAGCAACATGGACACCAGCCTCACGGTGCCCACCGCGACGAGCGTGCGCACCATCCCCGCGAAGCTGATGATCGACAACCGCATCGTCATCAACAACCACATGGCACGCACCCGCGGCGGCAAGGTGAGCTTCACGCACCTCATCGGCTGGGCGCTCATCCAGGCGCTCAAGGAGTTCCCGAGCCAGAACGTCTTCTACGACGTGGTCGACGGCAAGCCGTCGGTCGTCTCCCCCGCGCACGTGGGTCTCGGCATCGCCATCGACCTGCCGAAGCCCGACGGCTCCCGTGCCCTGATGGTGCCGGCGATCAAGCGTGCCGAGTCGCTCACGTTCGGCGAGTATCTCAGCGCGTACGAAGACCTCGTCAAGCGGGCCCGCGCCAACAAGCTCACCGCCGACGACTTCAGCGGCGCGAGCATCTCGCTCACCAACCCGGGCGGCATCGGCACCGTGCATTCGGTGCCGCGCCTCATGAAGGGCCAGGGCTGCATCATCGGCGCGGGTGCCCTCGAGTACCCCGCCGAGTTCCAGGGCTCGAGCCTCAAGACGCTCACCACGCTCGGCATCGGCAAGACCATCACGCTCACCAGCACCTACGATCACCGCGTCATCCAGGGTGCGGGCTCCGGCGAGTTCCTCAAGGTCGTGCACGAGCTGCTCATCGGCAAGCGCGACTTCTACGAGGACATCTTCGCCGCGCTGCGCATCCCGTACGACCCGATCCACTGGGCCGAGGACATCAGCGTCGACCTGGCCAGCTCGGTCGACAAGACGGCGCGAGTGCAGGAGCTCATCAACGCGTTCCGCGTGCGCGGCCACCTGATGGCCGACATCGACCCGCTGGAGTACAAGCAGCGCACGCACCCCGATCTCGACATCGCCACCCACGGGCTCACGTTCTGGGACCTCGACCGTCAGTTCGTCACGGGCCGGTTCGGCGGCGACAAGCGCACGATGCTGCTGCGCGACATCCTCGGCGTGCTCCGCGACTCGTACTGCCGCACGGTGGGCATCGAGTACATGCACATCCAGGACCCTGCACAGCGCAAATGGATCCAGGACCACGTCGAGGTGCCCTACGAGAAGCCGACGCACGATGAGCAGCTGCGCATCCTCGGCAAGCTCAACGAGGCAGAGGCGTTCGAGACGTTCCTGCAGACCAAGTACGTGGGTCAGAAGCGCTTCAGCCTCGAGGGCGGCGAGTCGACGATCGCCCTGCTCGACTCGATCCTGCAGGAGGCCGCGCAGGACGGCCTCGACGAGGTGGCCATCGGCATGGCCCACCGCGGTCGTCTCAATGTGCTGACCAACATCGCCGGCAAGACCTACGGCCAGATCTTCCGCGAGTTCGAGGGCACGCAAGACCCGCGCACGGTCGGCGGATCGGGCGACGTCAAGTACCACCTCGGCACGGAGGGCACCTTCACGGGCGCCAACGGCGAGGAGATCGCCGTGTACCTCGCGGCGAACCCGTCGCACCTCGAGGTCGTCGACGGCGTGCTCGAGGGCATCGCCCGCGCCAAGCAGGACAGGCGACCGGCCGGCACGTTCCTCACGCTGCCCATCCTCATCCACGGCGACGCGGCGATGGCAGGCCAGGGCATCGTGGTCGAGACCATGCAGATGTCGCAGCTGCGCGCGTACCGCACAGGCGGCACGGTGCACGTCAACATCAACAACCAGGTCGGCTTCACGACGCCGCCGAGCGAGGGCCGCACCTCGGTCTACGCCACCGACGTGGCCAAGACCATCCAGGCGCCCATCTTCCACGTGAACGGCGATGACCCGGAGGCCGTCGTGCGCGTCGCCGAGCTCGCGTACAAGTTCCGCCAGGAGTTCAAGAAAGACGTCGTCATCGACCTCATCTGCTACCGCCGCCGCGGGCACAACGAGGGCGACGACCCATCGATGACCCAGCCGCTGATGTACAACCTCATCGAGGCCAAGCGTTCGGTGCGTCGTCTCTACACCGAGGCTCTCGTCGGCCGCGGCGACATCTCCGAGGAGGAGTACGAGCAGGCGCACAAGGACTTCCAGGAGCGGCTCGAGCACGCGTTCGCCGAGACGCACGCGGCACAGACCGGATCCATCCCCGTCGTCTCCGGTGACCCCGACGCCATCAACGATCTGGAGCGTCCCGACGCTCAGCAGGATGCCGCGACCGGCGAACTCGAGACGACCGGCGTTTCCGACGCCGCCATCGAGGTCATCGGGCAGGCGTTCGACAACAAGCCCGCCGGCTTCACCGTGCACCCGAAGCTGCAGCAGCTGCTCACCAAGCGCGTCGAGATGACCAAGAGCGGCAACATCGACTGGGCGATGGGCGAACTGCTCGCGCTCGGCTCACTGCTGCTGGAGGGCACTCCGGTGCGCCTCGTCGGGCAGGACTCGCGCCGCGGCACGTTCGTGCAGCGCCAGGCCGTGCTGCACGACAGGGTGAACGGCCAGGAGTGGCTGCCGCTGGCCAACCTGAGCGACAACCAGGCGCGGTTCTGGATCTACGACTCGCTGCTCAGCGAGTACGCGGCGATGGGCTTCGAGTACGGCTATTCCGTGGAGCGTCCGGATGCCCTCGTGCTCTGGGAGGCGCAGTTCGGCGACTTCGGCAACGGCGCCCAGACCGTGATCGACGAGTTCGTCTCCTCCGCCGAGCAGAAGTGGGGTCAGCGTTCCTCGCTGGTGCTGCTGCTCCCGCACGGCTACGAGGGTCAGGGACCCGACCACTCCTCCGCGCGCATCGAGCGCTATCTGCAGTTGTGCGCGGAGAACAACATGACGGTGGCACGGCCCTCCACTCCGGCGTCGTACTTCCACCTGCTGCGCAGGCAGGCGTATGCGCGTCCGCGCAAGCCGCTCGTCGTCTTCACGCCGAAGGCGATGCTGCGACTGCGTGGGGCGACGAGCGAGGTCGCCGACTTCACGACCGGGGCGTTCCAGCCGGTCATCGACGATCAGCGCGGCCTCGACAAGAACGCCGTGAAGCGCGTGCTCGTCATGTCGGGCAAGGTCTACTACGACGCCAAGGCGGAGCTCGACAAGAACCCGAACGACCAGATCGCACTGGTTCGCGCGGAGCAGTTCTACCCGTTCCCGGCGAACGAGTTGACGTCCGTGCTCGGCTCCTACCCGAACGCCGAGGTCTTCTGGCTGCAGGATGAGCCCGAGAACCAGGGCGCGTGGATCTTCATGGCGCTCGAGGCGGCCAAGGCCGGACTCCCGCCGTTCGGCGTGTTCTCGCGCGCGGCGTCCGCTTCACCCGCGACGGGTTCGGCGAAGCGTCACGCCCAGGAGCAGACCGACCTCATCAAGCGGGCCGTCACGCTGTAGCCCAGACGCCGAGAAGGGGTGGTTGCGACGTCGTCGCGGCCACCCCTTCTCGCATCCTGCCTCGCATGTGAAGGACGATTCGCGACCCGCCAGTGACGGGCCAGGACTCACGGTCGGAAGTCGTCACGCGGACGCTCGTACAGCGTCGTGGCGTGCGGGTCTGCGCCTCGTCCACCGTTCATGGCGCCGCCCGCCTGCTTCAGAACGCCGCCGACCGACACCAGCAATCGTCCGATTGCCCGCAACACGACCATGTGCCAACGGTACGCCCGCAATCATCGAGCTATGAGTCAGCCATCCCGAGGACGCGACGCGCTCGCCATTCGGCGGCTCCGCCTGCGCAAAACCCACCGCCCGACCAGCCGACCGCGGCACGCCGGGCGGGGACCGGCACCACCCCACAACGCAACACGCCCCACAAGGCGGCGGCTCCGCCGGCGCCGAACCCACCACCCGAGCATCCGACCGCGGCACGCCGGGCGGGGACCGGCGTGCACATCAGCTCAGGTGCGTCGCCTGGATGCTCCGCAGCTGCGTCAGCACCTGCACCCTCAGCTCCTCGGGAGCCGTCTCCTTGCACGCCCGCTGCACGACCTCCGTCAGCACGATGCCGACATGCACTTCGCTCTCGCAGTCCGGGCAGTTCGCCAGGTGCTCTCTGATGTCCGCAGCATCGTCGGCCTGCAACTCGTTGTGCAGGTATTCTTCGAGGTCCTTCTTGGCTTTGGTGCAGCCGCAGTCGGTCATCTGGTGCTCCCGGTGTCTTGCGCGACACGGCTTCCGCGGGTGCCGGCGACGGATTCTCCGTCGGCCTTCTGCACCGCGCTCAGCCCGCGCTCGCGCGCGTAGTCGGTCAGCAGCTCGCGAAGCATCCGCCTGCCACGGTGCAGACGGCTCATCACGGTGCCGATCGGGGTCTTCATGATGTCGGCGATCTCCTGATAGGAGAAGCCCTCGACGTCGGCCAGATACACGGCCAGCCGGAAGTCTTCGGGAATCGACTGCAACGCGTTCTTCACGTCGGAGTCGGGCAGATGGTCGATCGCCTCGGCCTCGGCCGAGCGCGTGATCGTCGAGGTGGTCGACGCGGCGCCACCGAGCTGCCAGTCCTCGAGGTCGTCGATCGCGTTCTGGTACGGCTCGCGCTGCTTCTTGCGATACGTGTTGATGAACGTGTTCGTGAGGATGCGGTACAGCCAGGCCTTCAGGTTCGTGCCCTGCTTGAACTGCCCGAATGCCGCATACGCCTTGACGAACGTCTCTTGAACGAGGTCTTGGGCGTCGGCGGGGTTGCGCGTCATGCGCAGCGCCGCTGCGTACAGCTGGTCCATGAACGGGAGCGCCTGCTCCTCGAACAGTGCGGCCGGATTCTTGGCCGGTTCCTCGAGTGGGGTCGACATCACGGCCCAGTCTAAGACGGGCTCGTGCGTCGGAGCCGGGAGAGGCATCCATGCGGCCCCCCGTGTTCCGTGCGCTTTCGGGTCGCGCGTGGAGCAGAGAGCCGGTGCGGGGTGCGTCGAGCAGCGCCTGGGCCATTCGCACACTCCTCTCCGCGCCGGAACTCACCGGGATCGTTACTCTTGACAAGCGATGCTGATCTCGAAATATTCCGCTCCGGACTTCGACCCGTACGGCGACCAGGCCCCCGAGGAGCCGGATGCCCTCTGGGCGGCCCCGACGGCCGTCGCGCCCCTGCGCGCCCGCCTCGGGCTGCCGGGGTCGAAGTCGATCACGAACCGGGAACTCGTGCTCGCGGCCCTCGCGGACGGCCCGTCGCTGCTGCGCGCTCCTCTGCACTCGAAGGACAGCGCCAACATGGTCGGCGCGCTGCGTGCGCTCGGGGTGCGCATCGAGGAGCGCGAGGGATCCGGCGCCTTCGGCGCCGACTGGCTGGTGACGCCGGGCGAGCTCATCGGCAGCACGACCATCGACTGCGGGCAGGCGGGCACCGTGATGCGCTTCGTTCCCCCGGTTGCCGCGTTGGGGCTCGGACCGACCGTCTTCGACGCCGACGACTCCGCCCGCGGCCGCCCGATGGGCGGCATCGTCAACGCTCTTCGCGCCCTGGGCGTCGACATCGACGACGCGGGTCGCGGCGGGCTGCCGTTCACCGTGCACGGCACGGGACGCGTCGCCGGCGGCGCCATCGAGATCGATGCGTCGGCATCCAGCCAGTTCGTCTCCGCGCTGCTGCTCTCCGCGGCGAGCTTCGACGACGGCCTGCACCTCACGCACGTCGGCGAGCGACTGCCGAGCCTGCCGCACATCGAGATGACCATCGACGCTCTCGCGCAGCGCGGCGTCACCGTGCAGAGTCCGCGCGTCGGCGAATGGATCGTCGCGCCCGGCGCGATCGCCGCACGCGACGTCGACATCGAACCCGATCTCTCCAACGCGGCGCCGTTCCTCGCGGCGGCGCTCGTCACGGGCGGCAGCGTGACGATCACGGGCTGGCCGGATGCCACCACGCAGGTGGGCGCGGATCTCGCGGGCATCCTCCCCGCGTTCGGCGCGACCGTGGAGCTGTCTGACGGGGCGCTGACCGTACGCGGCGGCGACGGCATCCACGGGTCCGACCTCGACCTCACCACGGGCGGCGAGCTGGCGCCGACGGTCGCCGGGCTCGCGGCTCTCGCTGACACGCCGAGCACCATCACGGGCATCGGCCACATCCGCCACCACGAGACGGACCGGCTCGCGGCACTCGTCGCCGAGATCAACGCGCTCGGCGGAGAGGCCGAGGAGCTCGACGACGGGCTGCGCATCACGCCTCGTCCGCTGCACGGTGGCGTCTGGCACAGCTACGACGACCACCGCATGTCGACCACCGGCGCCGTGATCGGTCTCGCCGTCGAAGGCGTGCAGGTCGAGAACGTCGAGGCGACGCACAAGACGCTGCCCCAGTTCACGACCCTGTGGCGCGATCTGGTCGCCGGCTCCTCCGGCACGCCGGACGCGATCGCGAGCTGACCGGGACGGCGGACGCGTGAGCTGGTGGGACACGGACGACGAAGACGAGCCGTACGACGAGTACGACGAGACGTCGGTGCGCGTGCGCCCCAATCCCAAGGGCAACCGACCGCGCACGAAGATGCGGCCAGACCATGACGATGCGGTGGTGGCACGGGTGCTCGGCGTCGATCGCGGTCGCTACACGGTGCTCGTCGACGAGAACACGGCCGACGAGCATGAGGCCATCGCGGCCAGGGCGAGCGAGCTGCGCAGACAGGCGGTCGTCACGGGCGACCGCGTCGACCTCGTCGGAGACGCCAGCGGCGACGAGGGCACGCTGGCACGCATCGTGCGCATCCGTGAGCGCAGCACCCTGCTGCGCCGCAGCGCAGACGACACGGACGCCGTCGAGCGCGTCATCGTGGCCAACGCAGATCAGATGCTCATCGTTGTCGCGGCCGCCAACCCGGAGCCCCGCACCCGCCTCGTCGACCGCTATCTGGTGGCCGCCTACGACGCCGGCATCACGCCGCTGCTCTGCGTGACGAAGACAGACCTCGCCGACCCTGCACCGTTCCTGGCGAACTTCGCCGGACTCGATCTGCCGGTGTTCCTCAGCACAACGGGCGCGGGCGGCGATCACGCCGACGCGGTGGACGGCATCCCGCTCGACGAGCTCTTCCACGCCCTCGCCGGCCACGACACCGTGGCCGTCGGGCACTCCGGAGTGGGCAAGTCCACGCTCGTGAACGCGCTCGTGCCCGACGCGCATCGCGCCACCGGGCACGTCAACGAGGTCACCGGGCGCGGCAGGCACACCTCGTCGTCGACGATCTCGCTGAGGCTGCGCACGCCCTATGGCGACGGCTGGATCATCGACACGCCTGGCGTGCGCTCCTTCGGGCTCGGACACGTCGACCGGGCGAACATCCTCAAGGCCTTCACCGACCTCGCGGCGATCGCCGAGAACTGTCCGCGCGGCTGCACGCATCTGCCCGACGCCCCCGACTGCGCGATCATCGAGGCGGTGGATGCCGGTGAGCTCGGCGAGCTGGGCCCGGCGCGCCTCGACTCCCTGCAGCGCCTGCTCGCCACCTTCGCCTGACCGCCCGGACGCCCTCGGCGCGGGGAACCCCGCCCTACCGACCGCTCCGCCCGCGCTTCCCGTGTGCCTTCGCGTCGTCCTCGGATCCTGCCCCCTTCCGCCCGGTTCCGCTGTCCCTGCGCGTCGCCTTCAGCGAGTTGGGCGACACAACGGGACAGCGGAACAGAAGACGGGGGCGGAAGCCGGCGGCGGACCGCTCGGCTAGCGTGGATGCCATGAGCGACACCACTGCGACCCGCCTCGCCGCGGGCGACACGGCCCCCGACTTCACGCTGCTCGACCAGGACGGCAACGAGGTGTCGTTGCACGACTACGCCGGTCGCGACGTCATCGTCTACTTCTACCCGGCCGCCATGACGCCGGGCTGCACCAAGGAGGCCTGCGACTTCCGCGACAACCTCAACTCGCTGGCTTCCGCGGGCTACCAGGTGCTGGGCATCTCGAAGGACGCCCCTGCGAAGCTCGCCGAGTTCCGCGACCGCGACAACTTGAACTTCCCGCTGCTGTCCGACGTCGACCTGGCCGTGCACAAGAGCTACGGCGCGTACGGCGAGAAGTCGCTCTACGGCAAGCTGATCACCGGTGTGCTGCGCTCGACATTCGTCGTGAACGGCGACGGAGGCATCCGGCTCGCGCTCTACAACGTGAAGGCCACGGGGCACGTCGCCTCGCTGCGCAAGAAGCTCGGGCTGGCCGCCTGAGCGCTGCCGTGCTCTGCCGGTGGGCGCCGGCTCTGCCCGCGACCGCGCGATCCGAGGCAGCCGAGGTCACGTGGACGGCGTCGCGTCGTTGTGGTCCGACTCCGTCTCGGATTCCAGCCGCTGCGCGGTCGCCCTCGTCACCGAGGGCATGACCACCAGGGCGATGCCGACGATGCCGATCAGAAGCAGCCACCAGCCCGCCTGAGGAACCGCCGTGATGCCGGTGAAGCATCCGAAGGCCACCGCGATCACCAGCAGGTGCCAGGTGATGCTGGATGCCCGCATCCACGGCTGCCTGCGCGCCGCAGCCACCGTGGTGAGCACGATCCACACCGCGCACAGCACCGCGATCACGAGCAGCGCGATGCCGCTTCCGGTGTCGGATGCACCGGCCACCACGGCCTGCACGATGAGCCAGATCACGAGCACGATCACCCCGACGGTCTCGAGGGCGAGAAGGCCGATCAGGCATCCCAAGAGCGCCGGAAATGACTTTTCGGGCCGGTCAACCCCGCTATCGGGCCGATGTTTCCGATCTGTGTTCACAGCGTTATCCCATTCGAAACTCTTGATTTGGCACTACCAGTATGCGAGCATTTCTGGGTCGAGTTGTCGCTCACGGGGTGGTGGGCAGGTGTCCGTCTCAGAGGTACTCAGTCCACCAAGCACAGCGGTTCCCAGTGAATCGTGCACGGTTGGAATCGGTTCCGTGGGGTCGGTCTCCTTTCCAGCTCGGCGCTTACCCGAATCTTGGCCGATCGGCCATGCCTCGCGTCGAATGACGCACGCAATAAAAGGAGCACCCTCATGGATTGGCGCGACAAAGCCGCCTGCCTGACAGCCGACCCGGAACTCTTCTTCCCGGTGGGCAACACGGGACCGGCTGTCGAGCAGATCGAGAAGGCGAAAGCCGTCTGCGCACGGTGCACCGTGACCGAGACCTGCCTGCAGTACGCCCTAGAGACCGGACAGGACTCGGGCGTGTGGGGCGGCCTCTCCGAAGACGAGCGTCGCGCGCTCAAGCGCCGCGCCGCCCGCGCCCGCCGCGCCTCCTGACAGCGAGCCGCAACTCGAGTCCGTTCCTGACGTTCGTTCCCGTTCCGGACGTTCGCGTCCATCCCGGCGGGCGCACGTGTCCGGAACGGAAACACGTCGCTGGGCCGCAGCAACCCGGCCGCTACGCCTTGCGCAGGTAGCGCAGCGGCACCTCGATGGTCACCTCGGTTCCGGTGCCGACCATGGTGTGCCAGTCGATCGTTCCGCTGAGCTCGCCCTGGATGAGCGTGCGCACGATCTGCGTGCCGAGGCCGTCACCGACCTTGCCCTCCGGCAGGCCGGAACCGTTGTCCTTCACCTTGACGGTGAGCTTGTCGGGCGAACGGTTCGCGATGATCTCGACCTCACCGGAGCGCCCCGCCAGCCCATGCTCGACCGCGTTCGTGACCAGCTCGGTCAGCGCGAGCGCGAGCGGGGTGGCGTATTCGCTCGGCAGTTCCCCGAAGCTGCCGCTCGACTTCGGATGCGCCGTCGTGTTGTGCGCGCTCGCCACCTCGGCCACCAGCAGCAGCACCCGGTCGAAGACGTCGTCGAAATCGACGATCTGCGCCAGCCCCTCCGACAGCGTGTCGTGCACGACCGCGATCGCCGCGACCCGACGCATCGCCTGTCCGAGCGCCTCGCGGGCCTCCTCGGAGTGCGTGCGACGAGCCTGGATGCGCAGCAGCGACGCGACGGTCTGCAGGTTGTTCTTCACCCGGTGGTGGATCTCGCGAATGGTCGCGTCTTTGGTGATGAGCTCCTGCTCCTGGTGCCGCATCTCGGTCACGTCGCGACAGAGCACGATCGCACCCGTGCGTTCGCCGTGCGTGCGGATCGGGATGGTGCGAAGCGACACGGTCACGCCGCGCGCCTCGATGTCGGTGCGCCACGGAGCCCGGCCCGTGACGACCAACGGCAGCGACTCGTCGACGACGGCGTTGCCCATGAGCAACCGCGTGGTCACCTCGGCCAACGACTCCCCCTCGAGTTCGTCGGTGAAGCCCATGCGGTTGAACGCCGAGAGAGCGTTCGGACTCGCGAAGGTGGTCACTCCGTCGACGTCGAGCCGGATCAGACCGTCGGATGCCCTCGGCGCGCCCCTTCGCGGCCCCGACGGCGCACCAAGGTCGGGGAAGTCGCCCGTGGCGATCATGCCGAACAGGTCGTTCGCGCACGCGTTGAACGTGAGCTCCTGCCTGCTCGGCGTGCGCGCCTCGCTCAGGTTGGTGTGCCGCGTCATCACAGCGATCGGGTGAGGGGCGACGGCCGCACTGGATGCCGAGATGCGGCGGAAGACCGGAATCGCGCGCACCCGGGTGGGCATCTCCTCGTACCAGTCCGGAGCGTGCGAGTCGACGATCGTGCCCGTCTCGAACGCCTCGCTCGCCAGCGCCTTCCACTCGGCGCGGATCGGCTGGCCGACGAAGTCCCGGTAGAAGAGCGTGGCCGCGCTGGACGGACGGGAATGCGCCACCGCGATGAAGCCGTCGTCCGTCGGCACCCAGAGCACGATGTCCGCAAAGGCAAGATCTGCGAGCAACTGGCAGTCGCCGACCAGCAGATGCAGCCATTCGATGTCTTCGGGGGTCGAACGGCCGTGCGCGACGACGAGATCACTCAGGGTGGACATCGCTTCAGTCTAAAGAGGGCGACCGCACGCTCCGAACACGGCGCGAGGCATCCTCGCACCGCGGCGCCGCAGGAGGCATCCACGATCTATGCCGAGGGCTACGAGGCGGCTGCACGCTCCGCCACGGCTCGTCTGCGCGCGGATCCGCGGCGCCTGCCGTGCTGCGGCTCGGGCACGGGCGCGAGCTCGCGCTCGACGAACCGCCGCACGGCGGCGCGGGCAGGCGATGACGGTGCCACGTCGCGCAGAGTGCGACCCGTCAGCAGCGCAAGGTCGAAGCCGGCAGGGTCGTCAGGAATCAGCGTCGCGGCCTCGATCCCGCCGAACCTCGACAGCGTGGCGGCCACCTGCGCGAACGGGTTCGGCCCGACTGCGGATGCCCGCACCCTGTTCACGATCACGTGCGGTGCTCCCCCTGCCGCGTCGACGAGATCGCCCACCGAGCGCAGCAACCTGGACAACCCCACCGGGTCGGCGAGTCCGACGCCGATGACGTCGTCCGCGACACCCAGCGTCGACAACGTGGCCGCGTTGCGGCGCGGAGCGAAGAGGTCACTCGTGATCTCCTCGTCCGTCTCCAAACTGAAGCCCACGTCGACCACGGTGTAGTCGACCCAGGTGCGACACAGAGCGAGCACGTCGCGCACCCGGTCCGCCGTGAGCTCGGGCCACCGCGAGGCCCGTCCGATTCCGGTGAGCACCCAGAACGGCGCGCGCGGACTCGAATACCGCTGGGCGACGCGCTCCAGCTCGCCGAGCGTCAGCGACCCGGATGCCGCGAGCCGGCACGCCGCCGCGAACCCCGGGGCCTCGTCGAGCAGCCCGAGTGACGGCGCCGTCGCGCCTCCGTAGGGGTCCGCATCGGCGAGCGCCACCGTGTGTCCGAGCGAGGCGAGCTCGGCAGCGATCGCGATGGACAGGCTGGTGCGTCCGGGAGCGCCGGCAGGTCCCCAGACCGCGATCACGCGCGACGCGTCAGCGCCGCTCAGCGGGCCGCCGACCCGGCCGGGGACGGCGCGCACCCCGCGCAGCGATGGCTCGAGCGCCTCCCAGTCGGACGCGGCATCCAGCGCATCGTGCACGCCCAGCGAGAGCGCGTGTCGGCGTTCCGACTCGCTGGAGGCGAGCACCACGAGCCGTACGCCTGCACGGTCGCATGCCGCGACGACCTCGGCCGTGAGTCGCCCGTGGGAGCCACCGACCACGGCAACCTCGACCCGTTGCCCGGACAAGCCTGCGGTCAGCTCCCTGCCGTTGGCAGCACGCACCGTCACGAGGTGGCCGGACGCGGCGGCCTCCGCCGCCACCCGTTCCTGCAGTCGACGGTCGAGGCACAGGGCGACGGCACTCACTTGGTTCCGCCCGCGCCGTTGCCCGCGCCGCGGTCCGAGACTCCGTCGGGGGCGTTCCCCGCGCCACCCGAGGGCGCCGGCGTCGAGGCAGTGCTGCTTTCACCGCTCGACACGTCGTCGGCGGCCTCCGCATCGTCGTCGGGTCCCGCAGGCACGACGGAGAGCGCACGTCCGTCCGCGATCGCCTGCAGCACCGAGGCGACTCGCGAGCTGCGCACACGCACCTCGACCGACACGGATCCGCGATCGGTGACAAGTGAATCGTCCTTGACGACCGAGACGACGGTGGCGTCGGCCGCCAGCACCACGGGCGGTTCATAGTCTTTGTCCGACGCAGACCGCGCGGCCCACACGTCGACGACGGAACCCGTCGTGATCGAGGCGGCGAGCGGCCCCGACGCGGTGACGACCACGCTGGTGAGGCCCTCCCGCGCCGTGTCGCCGACGGCGGAGACGGGAACCAGCTCGCCCTTCGAGACGGTGCGGAGCACGACAGCCGAGCCGGGCATCCTGCCCACCGCGAGATAGCGATCGGATGCCGGCACCCTCACCTTCGCCACCGCTAGATCGTCTGCCGTGACGTGGTCGCCCAGCACGAGGGTGTCCCGTGCCACGTACACCTCGACCGTGCGGTTCTGCGCTGCCAGCAGCAGGCACACGCCCGTGACGGATGCCGCGATCAGCACGATCCCGATCACGAACCTGGGGTCGATCCACAAGCGTCTCGCCTTCGCATCCGGTGCGCTCGCCATCTCGTTCCTCGCCTTCATCGCCTGCACTGCCTCGCGACCATCACAGGCCGCATCCACCATCGTCGCGATCCTGAACAAGTCGTGAGAAAGTTCTCCACAGCGAAGAGTCGAACTGTCGGCTCGCGCCATAATCGAACGCATGACCGCCGATCGCCAGGACGATGTGACGCGCTTCCTGACGGTCGCCGACACGGCCGAGGTGCTCAACGTCGCCCCCTCCGATGTGGTCGGACTCATCGACACCGGAGAGCTGCCCGCCATCCGTGTCGGCCGCCCCGGTTCGTGGCGCATCGAGCGCGTGGAACTCGAGGCCTACATCGCGGCCATGTACGAGGAGACGCGCCGTCGCGCGCTCTTCGAGCAGTCCGACCTCGCCGCCATCCCGGAGCTCTCCGGCGGCCGGGTGATCTGGCCCGGCGAACGCTAGGTTCTCCTCGATGCACGGCGACGGCCCTCCTTGGGCCGTCCCGGGTTCACGTCGGCGCCCCGATCCGGTGATGCCGATCAGGCCATCCTGATCAAGACCAACGCCGACAGCGGAACGATGCGGAATCCCCGCACGTTGTCCGCGCGCCGCGGCAGCCCCGGCTCGTGCACGGCGAGATCGAGGTGGTCCCTCGCCACCCGATCGATCGTGCCGTGCACCATGCCGGCCTGCGTGCTCAACGTCACGCCGGCTCGACGCCGGGCGAGATCGCGAAGCGCGAACGCCAGCCCGAGGCGGTCGGCGAGACGGGGCGCGACATCGGCTCGCGAGGCATCCTCATCGAGCTCCGCCGCGAGGCTGTCTCGAAGCCGCTGCTCCTCGAGCACGACCGAGACGACGGCGTCGAGCGGAACGATCGCCCTGCCGGATGCACCGCCTCGCGCGCCCGAGCCGTCGAGCGCCGAGAGCGTCCCCGCCATCCAGTCCCGACCGAACGTCGACGCGATCAACCGCACGGTGCTGCCATCCCGAAGCCAGAGCGTCAGCGGATGGGCGCGGTCGTCGTCGAGACCGGATGCCGCCCGCAGCCGTCCGCGCAGCGACAGCCTGCCCAACCGCAGGCGCTCCTCCTCGACGCGAAGTCCGGCATCCTCGGCGTGCAACTCGTGTTCGAGCTGACCCTCGAGGTCGTCGAACAGCTCGTCCCATCGCACGAGAGGCGAGGGTAGCGCAGCGCAGCAGGTTGTTGTCGCGACTTGTCAACAGGGCACGAAAGCAGTGGACACCATTGTCTGCGCGCTGCTTGAGTGACTTGCCAAACACCCCCAAAGGCGGGGTATCCGGCCCGCCTACCCTTCTCGACCGCAGGGAGCAGCCCGATGAGTCCGGCCTCGACAGCTTCGTCCAGCAACGCGCCCCGCCACGGACTCCCGCCGTCAGCTCACGACGACGTTCCGCCTTCCGACGGGGCGACCGCCCGCGTGGCGGTGCGCCACGGGTTCGGCGACGAGTTCTTCATGGCGCAGCGAACGCAGCGTGCCGAGCTGCCCGACCCCGAGCCTTTGCTCATCAACCTGGCCAGAAGCATCCTCGAGGTGATCGCAGGAGCCCGCGATCTCGAACAGCTGAGCAGGTGGGTGACCGACGAGGTGTACAACACCTTGCTGCACCGCACCGTGCTCGCCGAACGGGCCAGGCGGGTGAAAGGCATCCCGGCCATGCGGCCCGCGCTCAGCGTGCTGAGCACCCATGTCTACGAGCCGCGCGACGGCATCGTCGAGGCCACCGTCATCGTGCGCACGCCCATTCGCGTGCGCGCCCTCGCCATTCGCCTCGAGGGTCTCGACCGGCGCTGGCGCGCGTCGGCGCTCAGCGTGCTGTGAGCGGCGTCGGCGCGCGCGGATGCTCCGCGCGCAACGCACCGTTATCGGCTCACTGAAACGGCGGTGTCCGCCACAGCGTCCGACAGCGCAGCGTCGGACTGCGTGGTGTCCGACAACACGGTGTCCGACGACGCAGACGCCGTCGGACACCGTGCCGGACTCGCCGCGATCAGTGGCGGCGGCGCTCCTGGGCGCGGCGCTCCGCGCGGTTCAACGGCGCCGCCTCGCCTGCGTCGTCCGAGCGCTGTCCGAACGAACCACGCGATGTGCTCTGCTGCTGCCGCGACGCGACCTCTTCCTGCTGGGCCGCGAGCTGTCGACGACGAGCACGCTCCGCGCGATCGGTCGCCGCGTTGTCGACCTGGCCGCGCTGGTTGCGCACCTCGACGCTGCCGTCGTCGCTCGGGGCCGAGTAGCTGAGTCGCTGCTGCTGGTTGTCCGCGGGGGCCAGCCCCTTGGCATCCACCTCGGTCACCTCGCCGGCGGCCTGGGTCACCTCGACCTCGAGGTTGTAGAGGAACCCGACGGACTCCTCGCGGATGGCGCCCATCATCTGCTGGTACATGGCGAAGCCCTCGCGCTGGTACTCGACCAGCGGGTCGCGCTGCGCCATGGCTCGCAGGCCGATGCCGTCCTTCAGGTAGTCCATCTCGTAGAGGTGATCGCGCCAGCGACGGTCGATCACCGACAACACGACGCGTCGCTCGAGCTCGCGCATCGCGGGAGCGCCCAGCTGCTCCTCCCTGCGCGAATAGGCGAGGCGGGCATCCGAGAGCACCTCCCGCTTCATGTACTCGCTGTTGACCCGGCCCTTGCTGCCCACCTCGGCCACGACCTCGTCGATCGTGATGCCGACCGGGTACAAGATCTTGAGGTCGGCCCAGAGCGCGTCGAGGTCCCAGTCATCGCTGGTCGTCTCTCCCGTGTGCTGCTCGATCACCTCGGTGATGACGTCTTCGAGGAACTTCTGCACGCGCTCGTGCAGGTCATCGCCCTCGAGGATGCGCCGGCGGTCGCTGTAGATCGCCTCGCGCTGACGGTTGAGCACGTCGTCGTACTTGAGCACGTTCTTGCGGATCTCGGCGTTGCGTGCCTCGACCTGCGACTGGGCGGAGCGGATGGCTCGGCTCACGACCTTGGACTCGATCGCCAGGTCGTCGGGCACGTTCCGCCTGCCCATGAGGCTCTCGGCGGCACCGGCGTTGAACAGTCGCATCAGATCGTCGGTCAGCGACAGGTAGAACCGGCTCTCGCCCGGGTCGCCCTGACGGCCGGAACGACCGCGCAGCTGGTTGTCGATACGGCGGGACTCGTGGCGCTCGGTGCCGAGCACGTACAGCCCGCCCACGTCGACGACCTTCTCCGCCTCATCGGCGACCGAGGACTTCACCTGCGCGTAGACGCCGTCCCACTCGGCCTCGTATTCCTCGGGAGTCTCGACCGGGCTGAGACCCCGCGCGTTGAGCTCGGCGACGGCGATGAACTCGGCGTTGCCGCCGAGCATGATGTCGGTACCACGACCGGCCATATTGGTGGCGACGGTGACGGCGCCCAGCCGCCCGGCCTGCGCGATGATCGCGGCCTCACGCGCGTGGTTCTTCGCGTTCAGCACCTCGTGCCGCACGCCCTTCTTGGCCAGCAGTCGCGAGAGGTATTCGCTCTTCTCGACGCTCGTCGTGCCGACGAGCACGGGCTGGCCCTTCGCGTGACGCTCGACGATGTCTTCGACCACCTGGTTGAACTTGGCCTCCTCGTTCTTGTAGACGAGGTCGGGCATGTCCATGCGGATCATCGGCTTGTTCGTCGGAATGACCACGACGCCGATCTTGTAGGTCGACATGAACTCGGAAGCCTCGGTCTCGGCGGTGCCCGTCATGCCGGAGAGCTTGTTGTAGAGGCGGAAGTAGTTCTGCAGGGTGACGGTGGCCAGTGTCTGGTTCTCGGCCTTGACGGGCACGCCCTCCTTGGCCTCGATCGCCTGGTGGATGCCCTCGTTGTAGCGGCGCCCCATGAGGATGCGGCCGGTGTGCTCGTCGACGATGAGCACCTCGTCGTTCATCACGACGTAGTCCTTGTCGCGCTTGAACAGCGCGTTGGCCTTGATCGCGTTGTTGAGGAACGAGATGAGCGGCGTGTTGGCCGACTCGTAGAGGTTGTCGATGCCGAGATAGTCCTCGACCTTCTCGATGCCCGGCTCGAGCACGCCCACCGTGCGCTTCTTCTCGTCGACCTCGTAGTCGACCTCCGGCTCGAGACGCGTCGCCAGCCTGGCGAACTCGTTGAACCAACGGTTCGCCTCACCGCTCGAAGGACCAGAGATGATCAGCGGCGTGCGGGCCTCGTCGATGAGGATCGAGTCGACCTCGTCGACGATCGCGAAGAAGTGGCCCCGCTGCACCATGTCGGACGCCTGCCATGCCATGTTGTCACGCAGGTAATCGAAGCCGAACTCATTGTTGGTGCCGTACGTGATGTCGGCCAGGTACTGCTCGCGACGCTCGTCGGGTGTCTGTCCCGCGATGATCACGCCTGTCGTCATGCCCAGAGCCCGGAAGACACGACCCATCAACTCGCCCTGGTAGCTGGCCAGGTAGTCGTTCGTCGTGATGATGTGCACGCCACGACTGGCGATGGCGTTCAGGTAGGCGGCCGTCGTGGCGACCAGCGTCTTTCCCTCACCGGTCTTCATCTCGGCGATGTTGCCGAGGTGCAGCGCCGCGCCGCCCATGATCTGAACATCGAAGTGCCGCATGCCGAGCGTGCGCACCGACGCCTCGCGCACAGCGGCGAACGCCTCGGGAAGCAGGTCGTCGAGCGACTCGCCGTTGCCGTAGCGCTCGCGCAGCTCCGTCGTCTCGTTGCGTAGCTCCTCGTCGGTGAGAGCTTGGAAGTCTTCCTCGAGCGCGTTCACGGCGCGGGCATACGCCTCGAGCCGCCTGAGCGTGCGGCCTTCGCCGACACGCAGCACCTTTTCGAGAACTGAGGCCACTGATGCACTCCAAGTGGTTCGTGGGGATGCCGTCGGGCATCGTCGTCCCGGGTGGACGGGTTGCGTCTTGCGAGACGACAACGCCACCCATGTTACCGGCCTGTGACCTCCTCAGACCGGACACCTCCTGTGCGTGCCCGTTGCGGCAGAACGGCCCGTTCACGAACGACGCCGGGAGCCCTCGAACGGGCTTCCGGCGTCGTCACGAGTCGATGGCGGGTGCGCTCAGGCGCGACCCAGCCTCCTGGATGCCGTCGCCACCTCCTGCAGTTCCTCGGCATCCTCGTCGAGCGCGATCACGCCATAGTCCCAGCCCTTGCGGCGGTAGACCACCGACGGCCGGTTCGACTCCTCGTCGATGAAGAGATAGAAGTCGTGTCCGACGAGCTCCATGTAATAGAGCGCGTCGTCCACGGTCATCGGGACCGACGCGAAAACCTTCTTGCGGATGACCACGGGGCAGTACTCGTCCGACTCCTCGACCTCGGCCGCAGCCTCCGGCAGGGGGACGCTCCCCGTGCGCACCTGCTCGAGCACCGTGACGGCGGCGGGCGTGACATCCACCCGCCCGAGCCCCACCGTCGAGGCCTCGCGCACCGACGGCGGACGGTGCTGACCGCGATGGATCTTGCGGCGGTCTTTGGCGCGACGCACGCGCTCCAGCAACCGTCCGATCGCCAGGTCGAACGCCGCGTACTTGTCGGCGGCGGTCGCCTCGGCTCGAACGACGGGACCGGGGCCGATGAGCGTCAGCTCCACACGGTCGTCGCCGTTCTGACCTCCGGACTTCTCGTTGTGGCGGGAGACCTTGATCTCCAGCGAGAGGGCCCGCTCGGCGAGCGAGCCGACCTTGGCGGACTTCTCGGTCGCGTATTCGCGGAAGCGATCGGTGATGCCCACCCCGAGTCCGAAGATGTTGATTTCCATGGCGACCTCCGCTTCCGGTGCGGCCGTCACCCGTTCGGAAGGGCGGCTGGACCGGCACCTTTTCCCCTACCGTAGACCGGGGTCGGCGCATTGTCACCAGCCACATGCTGGGGGTCTGTTTCGTGTCGGATCGGTGAACGCTGGGTGTCGCGTCGCGGCGGCCCGTCCTCCCCCTGTCGGCGTCTGGGAAGTCAGCCCCGCACCACCGCGGTGGTCGCCGATGGATGCCTGCGCGGCGTACGCGCGAGCACCGCGGCACCGACCACCACCGCTCCGGCCTCGCGCAATGCGCGTCGCGCTTCGAGCAGCGTCGACCCCGTGGTGAGGATGTCGTCGACCAGCGCCACGCGCTCCCCCGCCACCCAGCGGCGTGCGGCGAGCCAGCCCGATCGATTGCGCTGACGAGAGACGGCCGAGAGGCCGACCTGGTCCGCCGCCCGGCGGCGGGCGAACAGGGCGCGCTCGGCTCGAAGCCCGCCGTGCGCCAACAGCAGGCCGACGGGTGTGAACCCGCGTTCGCGGAACGCGGCGCGCGACGACGGGATGGTCACGAGATGTACCGCATCGACGCTCGCTCCGGTTCGCGCCGCGAAGCCTTTCCGAGTCGGCCCCTGGCCCGCGGCGTCGAGCGCGTGCGCGACGGCTGCGGCCAGAGCGGGGGCGAGGTGGGGTGCGACATCCGTTCGTCCGCCGTCCTTGAACGACGCGAGAACGGAGCGCGGCACGCCGTCGTAGTCGAGCGCGAACGAGACGGCCAGATCATCAACCGTCGCGACGCCGACCGAGGGCGCGAGTGAGACTCGGCATTCGTCGCACACTCCTCGATCGGCACGGCCGCACCCCGCGCACGAGGTCGGCGACAGCACGGCGACGGCGTCGAGCAACGCGGCGCGCAGGGGACGCATGGCGAACAGGGCGGGCGGCATCCCTCGAGCATGCCCGGTGAGGAATCACCCGGCGACCGCCCGGCATGACTCGGGGAAAGATGCCTCGGCCCGGCCTGCGGGGACGCAGAGTGTGGAGGCGATGGCCGCGGGGATTTCGCACGCTCGGCGAGAGCACGTCGCACCCTCGGCGAAAGGGACACACACTCTCGAGGATTGGAAGTCGCACCGTCGAAGAAGGAAAGACACACTCTCGGCGTCAGGAGCGCGCACTCCGGGCGCGGGACTACGGCTTGCCCTGCTGTTGGCCGATCAGCTGCACGTTGTCGATGCGCTGCTGCCAGCCCGCACCTCGCGGCCACTGCAGCGACCCGTCGGAGGTGAGCACCCAGTAGTACGGTGCTGCTCCGACCGGTCCGATCGAGGCGCCCTTGCTGGGGCCGGGCTGCACGTCGGATCCGCCGCCGATCGTCTGCACATCGACCGAGGTGTCCCCGTGCGACGTGCTCGCCAGCGCAGCGACCGTGAGCTCGTCGAGCCAGGTCAGGGAGAGCGCCGTTCCTCCCGGCACCTGTCCGAGATCGATCGGCGACGAGATGCTCGTCGGCTTGCCGCTCGAGGAGCGCACGACACCGGCGACCATGATGTCGGTGCCTTCGTCGGTGTGCACGAGCGCGGCCAGCCTGGTGCCGTCTCGCGACATCGAGATGGCCAGCAACGATCGGGCATCCGCCCAGCCCGCCGTCAGGGTTTCGACGGTGCCCGACGGCCCGAGCACCACCAGGTCGCGCGGATCGCTCGACGTCGCGCTCCAGCCGTAACCGGCCGGATCGAGTGTCGGGGCGATCACGCCGGGCCGTGCGTCGATGTGCCTGGGCTGGTCCGCACTGGCGTCGACGAGCCAGTTGCCGCCGTCGCCCGACACCACGGCGGTGCGGTGGTCGGCGGAAAGCGTCACGGCACGAGGCTTGAGCGCCTCCACCATCGACGAGATGCCGGGGATCTCCGTGACGTTCGAGCCTGAGAGCAGACCGAACTTGCCCGCTCGCTCCACCAGCGCGTTGGTGTCGACGCTCGGGTCTTGGATCACCTGCGACGCCGCATCGTTGGACACCTGACGCGGCACCCCCTCGATGGAGATGCGCACATCGGTGATGCCGGCCACGGAGGCGAGGGACTGCGAGAGCTGCAGCTGCATGCGCGCGACGGTCGAGGCATCCACAGCGCCCGCCGTGCTGTTGAGGTCGACATCGGCCTGACCGCCCGTGACCGTCACCGAGTCGGACGTCAACTGCGACCCCTGCGGGAACGCGGTGACGTAGGCGCCGGCCAGCCACTTCGCCGGCCCGGCGACGAGCTCCTTCACGATGCGCGTCTGCAGGGACGCCGGCGCGTTGGGGAACCACCGCTGATCGGGCACGAGGTAGTTGAAGTCGGGGCTGAAGAAGTAGAGCGAGTGCGCCTCGAACACGTTCGGGAAGCGCGAACTGTCGATGATGACCCCGTTCGGCGCCTTCGAGATGCGCCACTGGCCGCCCTGTTTCACGAACGAGTACTGCTGCTGGATGTCGGTGGACGATTCCGCGGTGCGGTAGCTGCCGCCCGCGTCGACGAACGCCTCAGGGGTCAGCGTGAGCAGTTGCTTGTCCGTGCCCTCTGCGCTGTACTCGCGCTCCGATCCGGTGTCGACCGTGACAGAGGCATCCGGGTTCCACTTGCTGCGGAACCCCGTGGCGAGGAACTCTCGCGCCACGCCGTAGTCGCTCTGCGGTGACACCGCGGCCTGGATGAAGCCCTTGAGGATCTCCTCCTGCGTCGCCCCGTTCTGCGGCGCGCTCGGCAGGAAGTCCACCTGCCCGAGGCCGCTGTCCTGCTCGCTGATCGACCCGACCTCTTTGACCGCACTCGTGCGCGGAATCTGCGCGCACCCCGCCACGAGGGCGACGAGGGCCATCGCGATGACGGATGCCCGCAGCATCCCCCCGCGCCCCTTTCGCCGGCCCGCGGCCGCGTTCCGCCTCCCGCTCACGTCTTCACCGTCCCGTCGCGCGACTTCTCCCGCGGATCGTGGCGCCGTCCTTCGCCGCGCCGCCACGACCGACGTTCCTTCGCATCGCCTGCGCCCGCTCTCGCCGCCTCGGCCTGGCTGCGCTGCGAACCGATCAGCTCGCTGCCCACGGCGCGGCCCTCGACGTCGCGGGGGGCGTCGGACGGCGTCAGCGGAACGGGCGACGATTCGATCGGCTCCCCCGGCGTGCGCGGCAGCGTGAGCCTGAAGTTCGATCCCTCCCCCTGGCTCGACCAGACGTCGAGCCCGCCGTCGTGCTGCACCGCGTCTTCGAGCGAGATGGCCAGTCCGAGACCCGTGCCGCCGATCGTGCGTTTGCGCGACGGATCGGCACGCCAGAAGCGGTCGAAGACGTGCACGACCTCTGTGCCGTTCATGCCCAGTCCGTAGTCGCGCACCGACAGGGCGACGGCCGATTTGTTGCTGTCCACGGTGACGACGATCGGCTTGCCCTCGCCGTGCTCGATCGCGTTTCCGAGCAGGTTGCGCAGCACGCGACGCACGCGCCTCGCATCCATGTCGACCTCGAAATAGCCGCCAGGGGCATCCAGTCGCAGCTCCGAGCCCTTGGTCACGGCGAGCGGGCGCATGTCGTCGACGGCGTCTTCGGCGAGCCGCACCAGGTTGGTGGGCTCGAGCTCGAGCACGACCGATCCGGCGTCGTATCTGCTGATCTCGAGCAGGTCGGAGAGCAGGGTGTCGAAGCGTTCGATCTGCGTGTGCAGCAACTCGGCGGTGCGGGCCGTCGCAGGCGGAAAGTCCTCGCGCTGGTCGTAGATGACGTCACCGGCTAGCCGGATGGTGGTCAGCGGTGTTCGCAGCTCGTGCGACACGTCGCTGACGAAGCGCTGCTGCAACTGCGAGAGGGTGGCGAGCTGCGTGATCTGCCGTTGCAGGGCATCCGCCATGCCGTTGAATGAACGGGCGAGCGTGGCGAACGCGTCTTCGTTCGCGATCGGCATGCGCACTTCGAGATCGCCGTCGGCGAGCCGACGACTGGTCTGGGCCGCCACTCTGATGGGTGTGACCACGAGCCGCACCACGAGGAACGTGATGCCCGCGATGAGCAGCAGCAGCGCGATGCCGACGCCGAGCAGCGTGTGCTGCACGAACTGCAGGGTCTGCTCCGAGTCCGACAGGTCGTATCCGATGTAGAGCTCGTAGCGGCCGGAGCTGGGCAGCTCGAGCTGTGAGCCGACGACGATTCCCGGATGCGTCGCGCCGTTGGCCGCCGGCAGCGCCACCGATTGCGCGAACAGGGCGTGCGGCGACGACTCCACGGCCTTGCGAAGGTCGCCGCTGATCACATCGTTGCCGGAGCCGAACGTGGAGACGCCGACCGGAGCCCCCGGGTCGATGCCTTGGCCCGGCATGCGGAACGATGCGACGAGGCCGGTGGCCGTCGAGTTCTTGATGTCGCCGAACACCTGGAGAAAGAGGTTGTCGACGGCCTCGGGATCGGTGGCGTCCGAGGCGTCGAGCTTCTTCTGAGCGTCGACGGTCGCGCGCTGCGAGTCCTGGTTCGCCTGCGCGAGCCGCGACTGGTACAGGTCGTTGCCGACGACGAACGACACCACCAGGCCGGCCACCAGCACGGCCGCACCGGTGAGCGCCACAGTGATGAGCACGGTGCGGAACTGCAGCGACGTGCGCCAGACGTGCGCGAGACGGCCCGGCCACTCCCGCCACCGCCGCCAGTCGAGGCCGAGGAACACGGATGCCTTATCTCAGGGTGTCGCGCCGGCGCGGTACCCGACCCCGCGCACAGTCATCACGATCTTGGGGTTGTCGGGGTCGTCTTCGACCTTGGCCCGCAGCCGCTGCACGTGCACGTTCACGAGGCGGGTGTCCGCCTTGTAGTGGTAACCCCACACCTGCTCGAGCAGCATCTCGCGAGTGAAGACCTGCTGCGGCTTCGAGGCGAGGGCGATGAGCAGGTCGAACTCGAGCGGCGTGAGGTTGATGCGGGCGTCCCCGCGCCGCACCTCGTGCGCCGCCACGTCGATCTCGAGGTCGCCGACCCGCAACGCATCGGCTGCCGGGGCCGACGCCGACGGCCGCAGCCGGGTGCGGATGCGAGCGACCAGCTCCTTGGGGTTGAACGGCTTGACCATGTAGTCGTCCGCGCCGGATTCGAGGCCCTTGACGACATCCGCCGTGTCGGACTTGGCGGTGAGCATGATGATCGGCACGCCCGATTCGGCGCGGATGCGCGAGCACACCTCGATGCCGTCCATGCCCGGCAGCATGAGGTCGAGCAGGACCAGATCGGGTTTGCCCGCGTGGAAGGCGTCGATGGCGGTGGCTCCGTCGGCGCAGAAGCTCGGCTCGAAGCCCTCGGTGCGCAGCACGATGCCGATCATCTCGGCCAAAGCGGTGTCATCGTCGACGACCAGGATTCGCGCGTTCATGCCAGTTAAGGGTCCTGATTCCTCTTGAGCGCCCGTGGACGACGACCATCCGGGCGAGACCATGGCACAAGAGTAGTCGACCCTTGTCCGGCGTTCCCGGTCAGCTCGCGGCGCATGGCTCAGGGCGTGCCCGACGGCGCGGTCTATGCCAGGATTGTGGAACCTCGAACGGCAGCAGGTAGTCAGCGGTGAACGAATCCCTCGGTGCGGGCGATTCCGGCTCGGTGCCGGACCCCCAGTCCCCGTCGCCCGGCACGGACCGGCCATGGTCCGCGCCCGAGTCGTGGGGCCCTCCCCAGCCCGCGCCGCGGCCGGATGCCGCTTGGCCGCCGCCGCAACCGCCTGCCGGACAGCAACCAGCCACCTGGCAACCTGAGTGGCAGCAGCCACAGCCAGGTTGGCAGCAACCCGGCTGGCAGCAACCGCAGCCAGGGTTCACCCAACCGGGCTGGACGCAACAGGGAGCCTGGACGCCGCCGCCGCGCCCCGGCCTCTTCGCTCTGCGGCCGATGACGTTCGGCACGTTGTTCGGCACCCCGTTCCGCGTGCTGCGCCACAACCCGCGGGCCACCGTCGGCGGCGCCCTCATCGTTCAGCTCATCACCACGGTGGCGACGGTGTTCATCGTGGGGCTGACCACGGTGTTCGCCGTGCTGCGCATCGTGACGGCCGATCGCAGCTCCACCTCCGACGCCTCGCTCATCGAGGCAGGCAGCATCGCGGTGCTCATCCTCGCCACCCTGCTCGCCGTGATCGTGACGATGATCGGCACCGCGTTGGTGCAGGGGCTCGTCGCCTCCGAGGTGTCGCACGGCGCGCTCGGCGAGAAGCTCACCCTGCGCGGCCTGTGGCACGCGACCCACGGCCGGCGCTGGCGCCTCATCGGCTGGACGGCCCTGCTCGCGGCAGGCCTCACGCTCGCCATCGGAACCGTCGTCGGTCTCGCGGTGGCCGCCGCGGCCGCGGGGTCCGTGTTGGCGACGGTGCTCATCGCGGTGTTCGGCGGACTCGGAGTCATCGTGCTGCTGGTGTGGCTGTCGACGAAGACGGCGCTGACGCCGAGCGCGATCGTGATCGAGAAGACCGGGGTGGGGGCGGGCATCCTGCGCTCCTGGACGCTCACGCGGCGCTCGTTCTGGAAGACCTTCGGCGTACTCGCCCTCGTCTCCGTCGTCTGTTCCGTCGCCAGCAGCGTGATCACGGTGCCGCTGCAGCTCATCTACTACATCGTGCTGGCGCTGATCAGCCCGACCGGCACGATTCAAGACGGCGGAGCGATCGGCGTGACCATCGGGTACTACGTGATCTCGCTCATCGTGGGCACGCTCGTGGGCTCCGTGACCTCGGTCGTGCAGTCCGCGGCCGCGACCACCGTGTATCTCGACCTGCGGATGCGCCGCGAGGGCCTCGACGCCGACCTGCGTCGGCTGGTCGACGAGCGTGCGGCGGGGCGTCCGGACGCCCACGATCCCTTCGCCACTCCGGCTCCCGCCCCGTGGCCGCAGCAGCCATGGGGCGCCGAGTGGTCATCGTGAGCCCGCTCGCGGCGCTTCTCGTCTCCGCGGGCACGCCGCCGCTCACGCCAGACGGACCGACCGCGCAGCACTGGCTGCGCGACGAACTGGCGAAGCCCGAGTACCAGGCGGCGAAGCCGACCTGGTTCGATCAGGTGGCGAAGCAGATCGCCGACTGGTTCGCCTCCCTCGGCGTGCACGTGAGCGGCAACGCGGGCTGGGTGCTCGCCGGCATCGGCATCGCGATCGCACTCGCGCTCATCATCGGGGCGTTCGCCGTCTTCGGCCTCCCCCGGCTGCGCCGTGCGCGCGAAGCGGAGACCGTCTTCGACGACGGAGACGCCCGCAGCGTCGACGACCTGCGCAGGGATGCCGACGCCGCGGCCGCCGCCGGCCGTTACGCCGACGCCGTGCGCGACCGGTTCCGCGCGATCGCACGCGCCCTCGGCGAGCGCACGATCGTGCTGCTCCTTCCCGGCACCACGTCGCAGGAGCTCGCGGTCGAGGCTGCGGACGCACTGCCCGCGTTCGACCGGCGCCTGCACGCGGCCGCGGGGCTGTTCGACGCCGTGCGCTACCTCGGGCATCCGGCGACGGCGGACGACGACGAGTCGTTGGCAGCGCTCGACCGCGAGCTGGCGGTGGCCAAGCCGCAGCTGTCGATGGCCCTGGACGCCTCGGCGGGTGGAGCGTCGTGACGCAGGTGACCGCACCCGCGCTCTCCCGCACGCCGCGCCAGGGACTGCGCCGCGCGCGCGGCTGGCTGGTGCTCGTGGCGATCCTGCTCGTCGGATCGGGCATCGCGGTGGCCATCCAGTTGTCACTGGCCACGACGAGCAACGACCCGATGGGAGCGTCGAATCCCGGACAGCAGGGCGGCCAGGCGCTCGCCCGCGTGCTGTCGCAGCACGGCGTCGAGGTGCGCACGGCAGGCACGTTGGCGCAGGCGCGGCAGGAGGCATCCGGCAGGTCGACCACGACCGTGCTGCTCTCCGACCCGAACGGCATCCTGGATACCGCCCAGCTGCGCTCCGTGCGCGCGCTCGGCTCGGCGCTGGTCACCGTCGACCCCCGCTTCACGCAGCTGGAGGCGATCGCGCCCGGTGTCGGCCTCGCCGGTCGCCCCGCCGCCGCCCGCTCGTCGCAGCCGGCGTGCTCGGTTCCGGCCGCTCGCCTGGCCGGGACCGTCGCGGGCGTCACGAACGCGTTCCGTGCCACCGGGGACGCGGATGGCTGTTTCGCGGTCGGCGATGCCTACGCGCTCGCGCAGGTGCGCGGCCACGGCGCCACGGTGACCGTGGTCGGCTCGCAACTGCTCGACAACGGCGGCATCGACAAGGCCGGCAACGCCGCACTCGCCATCGGCCTGCTCGGCGAGCACAGCACGCTGGTCTGGTACCTGCCCTCCGACGCGGATGCCGCGGCCTCGGGCCCCGGATCGCTCGCCGACATCACCCCGGGCTGGCTCACGCCCGCCATCCTGCTGTTGATCGCCGTCGTCGTGGCCGCCGCCGTGTGGAGCGGACGCCGCTTCGGGCCGCTGGTGGTCGAGTCCCTGCCCGTCGTGGTGCGCTCGACGGAGACGCTGGAGGGGCGCGCGCGGCTGTATCGCACGGCATCCGCACGCGTGCATGCCCTCGACGCGTTGCGCGTCGGAGCGTTGCGCCGCATGGCCGCGCTCTGCGGGCTGCCCCCGCACGCCTCCGTCAACCAGGTGGCCGCCGCCGTCACGGGCCTCACGGGATGGCAGGCCGCCGACGTGCACGCCGTGCTGATCGACGACGAGCCGCAGACCGACGCGGCGGTCCTCGCCTGTGCTGACCGACTCGCCGAGCTCGAGCGCGACGTGCGGGCAGCCGTGCGGGGCGGGGCACAATGAGCTGGCACGTCAGAACCCGCGAACGAGGAGTGATCGTACGATGACCGACCCTGCAACCGACTCCCCGAGCGCACCGCGCGACGCGTTCACCCGCGTGCGCGCCGAGGTCGCCAAGGCCGTCGTCGGGCAGGACGCCGCCGTCACGGGGCTGCTCGTGGCGCTGCTCACCGGCGGGCACGTGCTGCTCGAGGGTGTGCCCGGCGTGGCGAAGACGCTGCTCGTGCGCTCGCTCGCGGCCACGCTCTCGCTGGACATGAAGCGCGTGCAGTTCACCCCCGATCTGATGCCGGGCGACGTGACGGGTTCTGTGGTGTACGACGCCAAGTCCGCGTCGTTCGTGTTCCGACAGGGGCCGGTGTTCACGAACATCCTGCTCGCCGACGAGATCAACCGCACTCCGCCGAAGACACAGGCGGCCCTGCTCGAGGCGATGGAGGAGCGACAGGTGAGCGCCGACGGCGAGACCATGCCGCTGCCCGACCCGTTCCTCGTCGCAGCGACCCAGAACCCGATCGAGTACGAGGGCACCTACACGCTGCCCGAGGCGCAGCTCGACCGCTTCGCGCTCAAGCTGGTGCTCGACCTTCCCGACCGGAACACCGAGTTCGAGGTGCTGCGGAGGCACTCCGCAGGGTTCGATCCGCGAGCGCTGGATGCCGCGGGCATCCTCCCCGTGCTCGATGCGGCCGGCGTGAGCTCGGCCCGCGTCCAGGTGCGGCAGGTCGCGGCCGGGGCCGATGTGCTGGCCTACATCGTCGACCTCGCCAGAGCCACCAGACAGAGCCCGTCCGTGCGGCTCGGCGTGAGCCCGCGCGGCGCGACGGCACTGCTGGCCGCCGCCAAGGCCTACGCCTGGCTCGGCGGCTACGACGCGATCACGCCCGACCACGTGCAGCAGATGGCGCCCGCCGCGTGGCGGCACCGGCTGCAGCTGCAGCCTGAGGCGGAGCTCGAAGGGGTGTCGGCAGACGGCATCCTGCGCTCCGTGCTGCAGCAGGTGCAGGTTCCGCTGTAGGTCGGGCGCCATGACCGTGTCAGGGCGCTTCGTCGCGCTTCTCGCTGTGGGGCTCGTGCCCGTCGTCGTGTTCGGCGACACCGCATCGCTCGCCTACCTCGTGCTGGCGTGCTGGCTCGTGTTCTGCTGCGCGCTCGGCGTCGTCGACCTGGTGGCTGCCGCCTCGCCGAGACGGGTGCGTGTCGAGCGGTCGCCGTCGGCGCGGGTACGCCTCGACGAGTCCGTCGTGGGGACCCTGACGGTCACCAACCTCGGCACGAGGCGGCTGCACGGAACGCTCCGCGACGGCTGGGAGCCCTCCGCAGGCGCGGCACCGGCCCGCCTGCCGCTCGATGTGCCGGTCGGCGAGCGCAGGCTGCTCCGCATCACCCTCACACCCCGCCGTCGCGGCACGCGGCGCTCGGCGTTCATCGTCATCCGCAGCGCGGGCCCGCTCGGCCTGTGGTCGCGTCAGGCCACCCTCGGAGCTCCTGCCGAGCTGCGGGTCCTTCCGCCCTTCCGGTCGCGCAAGCACCTGCCGTCGCGCCTGGCCCGGTTGCGCGAGCTCGACGGCGCGACCCCGCTCATGGTGCGCGGAGAGGGCACCGAGTTCGACTCCCTGCGCGACTACGTCGCCGGCGACGACGTGCGATCGATCGACTGGCGGGCCACTGCGCGCACCTCGCAGGCAGCACGCGCCGGGTCGGGGATCATGGTGCGCACGTGGCGCCCCGAGCGTGACCGCCGCGTCGTCATCGTGATCGACAGCGGGCGCGCCTCGGCCGCGCGGATCGCCGACGAGCCGCGGCTCGACACGTTCATGGAGTCGGCGCTGCTCCTCGCGGCCTTGGCCGATCGCGGCGGCGACAGGGTCGACGTGCTCGCGTTCGATCGTCGGGTACGTGCACGCGTGATGGGCGCAAAGGGCGCGGTTCTCCTGAACCGGCTCGTGACGGCGCTGGCCGACGTGCAGCCGCAGCTCATCGAGACGGACTGGTCGGCCGTGCCGACCCAGATACGCCAGGTCACCCATCGGCATGCGCTCGTCGTGCTGCTGACAGACGCCTCCACCCCCGGTTCGAGCTCCGGACTGCTCTCCACGCTGCCGCAGCTGGCCAGGTCGCACACCGTCGTGGTGGCGTCGGTCACCGATCCGCGCGTGGCCGAGCTCGGACAACCGGCAAGCGGCATCGATTCCTTCTACACGGCGGCGTCCGCGCAGCGGGCGCTGCTCGATGCGTCCCGCGTGGGCGACGCGATACGTCAGCTCGGGGCAGACGTCGTCAGCGCGTCACCGGCCGAGCTGCCGCCCGCGCTGGCCGACAGGTATCTGAAGATGAAGGCATCCGGCCGGCTCTGAGCGCTCGATGCGCGGCTGCGTGCCCTGCATCGCCCCAGGTCACGGCTCGGTTGCGGCGTTGCGACATGCGGCGAAATGACTCGGCCCGAACCTGGGAGATCGCTTAGCGTCGATTTCCGCCGGGACGCACGTCCCCGTGTGTTGTCTGCCCGGCCACACCATCCGCAAAGGAAAGTGAAGATGTCAGAGTCAACTCCCGCGGCGGCCTCACCGGAGGCCTCTGTTTCTCCTTCTCTCGGTGCACGCCTCGCGGCCGAAGCCTTCGGAACGTTCCTGCTGGTGTTCTCGGTTGTCGGCACTGCACTCTTCGCCGCCGGCTTCAAGGGCGGCGACGGCGGGCTGAACGTCGGGTTCGTCGGTGTCTCGCTCGCGCTCGGCCTCTCGGTCGTGATCGGTGCGTATTCTTTCGGACCGATCTCCGGCGGACACTTCAATCCAGCAGTCACGCTCGGCCTCGCGGCGGCGCAGCGTTTCGCGTGGCGCGACGTGATCGGCTACATCATCGCCCAGCTGGTCGGCGGCATCGTCGCCTCGAGCTTCCTGCTCTGGATCCTCGCCGGAGCCAAGGGCGCGAAGGGCGACTTCCTGACCGTGCAGTTCAAGGGTGCGTCGACGGGCTATGACGTGCTGTCTCCCGGCGGATACGGCTTCTGGTCCGTGTTCATCATCGAGATCATCACGACGGCGTTCTTCCTCTACGTCATCCTCGGCGTGACCCACGTGCGCGCGGCTGCCGGCTTCGCGCCGCTCGCCATCGGCCTCACGCTGACCACGATCGCGCTCATCGCGATCCCGGTCTCCAACGGATCGTTCAACCCGGCGCGCGCGCTGGCCACGGCGATCTACGGCGGTCCGGATGCCATCGGCCAGGTCTGGGTGACCATCGTCGCCCCGATCATCGGTGCGCTGATCGCGGGCTTCACCTTCAAGGCGCTGTTCGACGGCACCAAGAAGGCGTAGCCTCAGCCTTTCGTCAACGGGCCCGGTCGCGTTTCGCGGCCGGGCCCGTTCCGCTTCGAAGCCCGATTCGTTTCACCACCCGATGCCGATGCGAGCTACGCCGCGACGAGGCGACGTGGTGCGTCGGCCTCCAGATCGCCGGTCTCGCCGGCGAGTGCTGCACGTCGGCCGATCACGAGCATGTAGAAGAGGAACGCCGCGAGCGCGAGCGCGCCGATCGCGATCTTGAGCCACACGGGCAGCGGCGACGGGGTGACGAAGCCCTCGATGAGGCCGGAGCAGAACAGGCTGATCGCCGTTCCCACCGCGATCGCGAACAGTGCGCGGCCCTCCTGCGCCAGCGCCTGGCCCCGCGTGCGCGGGCCAGGGGCGATCCACGCCCAGAAGATGCGCAGGCCGGCGGCCGCGGCGACGAAGAGCGAGGTGAGCTCGAGCATCCCGTGCGGAAGGATGTAGGAGAACAGCACGTCGGACCGGTGGAAGTGCACGAAGATGCCGGCGGCGACCCCGACGTTGACGGCGTTCTGCAGCAGGATGTACGGCACGTACACGCCGAGGATGCCCGTGGCGATGCTCTGCGCCGCCAGCCACGCATTGTTGGTCCACACCTGGCCGGCGAACGACGCCGCAGGGTTGCGCGAGTAGTAGTCGATGAAGTCGTGGTTGAGATACTGCTTGAGGTCGGCCTCGGTGCCCACCTGCGCGAGCGCCCGCGGATCGGAGACCAGCCACCATGCGGTGAGGGATGCCACCGCCACCGTCGCGAGCGCGACGAACAGCGTCACCCAGCGCACCCGGTACAGCGCGGCGGGCAGCGAGATCGCGAAGAAGCGGGCGATCACGCTCGTCGCACTCGATCGGGCACCGGTGAACCGCTGCCGCGACCTGGCCAGCACCGTGGCGAGCCGGTCCGTGTAGGCGCTGTCGCCGTCGGACGAGCTCAGGTCCGAGAGTTGGGTCGCCCCGCTCTGGTAGGCGGCGATCAACTCGTCGGACGACTCGCCGTCGAGACGGCGGCGTGCGGCGAGCGTGCCGAGGCGATCCCACTCTGCACTGTGGGCGGCGGCGTAGGCGTCGGCATCCATGACTGCTTAGATGGTAGCCATGACGGCGACCGCGGCGAGCAACGCGCGCTACGTCGATCGCAGCCTTGCCGAATACTCCGACGACGATCGGCAGCTGACGGGCGAGGCCGTCGCGTTCGATGCGAGGCCGGCGACCTTCGTGCTGCGCGGTGCTGGCCTGGCCATCGACGTGCTCGCCGGGTACGCGCTGCTCCTGGGGCTGTTGCTCGCGCTCTCCGCCGCGGGCTCGGTGCTCGATCAGTCGGCGACGGCGGCCATTCAGGTCACGATCATCGTCGTGGTCTTCCTCCTCGTGCCCACGCTCGTGGAGACGTTGAGCCATGGGCGCAGCCTCGGAAAGCTCGCGATCGGGGCGCGCATCGTGCGCGACGACGGCGGCGCGGAACAGCTCCGACACGCCTTCGTACGCTCGCTCGCGGGCGTGATCGAGGTGTATCTGACCTTCGGCGGCATCGCCGCCATCACCGGGCTGCTGTCTCCACGGTCACGACGACTGGGCGATCTGCTCGCCGGCACCTATTCGCAGCTGCAGCGCATGCCCCCGACTCCGCCTGCGCCGCGACCGCTGCCAGAACACCTGGCCGCCTGGGCCACGGTTGCCGATGTCGCCGCCCTCCCGCCACGTCTGTCCCGGCGCATCGCCGAGTTTCTGCGCCACGCGCAGACGCTGGTTCCGGATGCCCGCCTCCGCGTCGCCACGGATCTCGCCCGCGAGGCCGCGCCGTTCGTGGCCCCGCTGCCGAACACGGATGCGGAGACGTTCCTCGTCGCGGTCGCCGCGCTGCGCCGCGACCGCGAGTACGCGGCGCTGATCGGGCAGGAGAGACGCCTCGCCTCGGTGCAGGGCGCGCTCAGCGCACTGCCGCCCGGCTTCCCGCAGCGCTGAGCGCCGGCGCGAGCTCCGGTCACCACCCACACTCACCGACGCCCGCGCTCACGCCCGCGCTCACGCTCACGCTCACGCTCACCGACAATTGCGCCAGCTCTCGGTTGCAGCGCCAGAAAACGTGGCGCAACAGACGAGAGCTGGCGCAATTGCAGAGTGTCAGTGATCGCGGCTGCGCCGCTCAACTGACTCAATCGGCGTGGTCGAACGAGCGAGCTCGTCCGACCACGCCTCAATCGTCAGTACCGGTACTGGTCCGACTTGTAGGGGCCGTCGACCGGCACGCCGATGTAGTCCGCCTGCTCGGGGGTGAGGGTCGTGAGCTCGACGCCGAGGGCATCCAGGTGCAGCCGTGCCACCTTCTCGTCGAGCACCTTCGGCAGCGTGTACACACCGAGCGGGTAGGCCGCGAGGTTGACGTGCAGCTCCAGCTGACCGAGCACCTGGTTGGTGAACGAGTTGCTCATCACGAACGACGGATGCCCCGTCGCGTTGCCCAGGTTCATCAGGCGACCTTCGCTCAACACGAGCACGTTGCGGCCGTTCGGCAGGCGCCACTCGTGCACCTGCGGCTTGATCTCCACCCGCTCCGCACCCTCGAGCGACTCGAGCGCGGCCATGTCGATCTCGTTGTCGAAGTGGCCGACGTTGGCGACGATCGCCAGGTGCTTGAGCCCGAGGATGTGCTCGAGACGCACGACGTCTTTGTTGCCGGTGCCCGTGATGAGGATGTCCACCTCACCGATCACGGACTCCAGCCGGGAGACCTGGAAACCGTCCATCGCGGCCTGCAGAGCGTTGATCGGGTCGATCTCGCTCACGATCACGCGAGCTCCCTGGCCGCGCAGCGCCTCGGCCGCGCCCTTGCCGACGTCGCCGTAGCCGGCCACGAACGCCACCTTGCCGCCGATCAGCACGTCGGTCGCGCGGTTGAGGCCGTCGACGAGCGAGTGCCGGATGCCGTACTTGTTGTCGAACTTCGACTTGGTGACCGAATCGTTGACGTTGATCGCCGTGAAGCGCAGCTTTCCGTCGCGTTCCAGCTCGTACAGCCGGTGCGCACCGGTGGTCGTCTCCTCCGTGACGCCGACAATGCCGCCGGCGACGCGCGTCCAGCGGTCGGAAGACTCGACGAGGGATGCGCGCAGCAGGTCGAGGATGACGCGGTACTCGTGCGAGTCGCCTGCCGTGGCATCCGGAACCCGCCCGTCCGCCTCGAACTGCGCACCGAGATGCACGAGCAGCGTCGCGTCGCCGCCGTCGTCGAGGATCTGGTTCGGGCCGGTGAAGTCGGCGCCTGCCTCTGCAGCCTCCGCGCTCCAGTCGAACACGCGCGACGTGCACCACCAGTACTCCTCGAGGCTCTCGCCCTTCCAGGCGAACACGGGAACGCCTTCGGGATGCTCGGGGGTGCCGTTCGGCCCCACGACGACGGCGGCCGCCGCCTCGTCTTGCGTGGAGAAGATGTTGCAGCTCGCCCAGCGCACCTGCGCCCCGAGCGCCACGAGCGTCTCGATGAGCACCGCGGTCTGCACCGTCATGTGCAGGGAGCCGGCGATGCGGGCTCCGGCAAGCGGTCGGGCATCCTCGAACTCGGCGCGAAGGGCCATGAGACCAGGCATCTCGTGCTCCGCCAGGCGGAGCTGATGGCGGCCGGCCTCGGCGAGCGCGAGGTCGCGCACGCGGAACTCGAACGGGCGTTCCGGCGCCGACGCGGGCGCGTGGGAGTCGGTGGAGAGCGAAGTCATGCGCCCATTGTCTCAGGGCGCCGCTCGACGTTACGCGAGAACCGGGCGCCGGCCGATCACAGAACGCCGCCCTGCGGCTCGCCCAACGCCTGGTGGCGCACGATCTGCCAGCCGAGCGGGGCCGAGAGCCGCTCGGCGTGAATGGCGCACAGGTCGTAGGTGTGCGGCTCGCGCACCGTCGACAAGGGTCCGATGACCGCCATCGAGTCCGCGTAGTCGTACGTGAGCGTGGAGACCGCTTCACGAGAGCACGCGACCTTGGAGCAGGTTCTGGCCGTCATCGAGGCCTAACACTACTCGCGGGCGGCGCCCCGAAGGCGTTGCCGGGGCCGACGGGATCAGCGTGTTTCTCGCCCATCGCGCGGCGCGCTCGGCACGTCTCCGGAGCGCGCCTCAGACCCTAGGATGGTCGACATGCCCCGATCACGGCCCGTGCGATACGCCACCCCGGTGCGTCGCTCCGACCGACACGGTCGCGGTGCCAGAGGTCCGGTGACCGGCCCCCATCTGCCGCTGCTGCAGGACCGTATCGACGTGTTCGAGATGACTGTGGCGGCCACGGCCGATTTTCTCAAGGGCCTCTGGCCGGACGAGCTCGGCGACATGCGCGTGCAGATCGCCGCCGCGCCGTCCGCCGCGCTCGGCTTCGACGAGGTGCAGCGCTGGGGCGTCGACCCTGCGCACAAGGCGATCACCCTGTACCGAGTGCCGATCGAGCGCCTCGCCCGACTGCACCGCAACGACGACCTGCACCGCAAGCTCCTCGTCGAGAGCTGCGTCTTCCGCGCCGTTGCGGAACTGCTCGGCCGCGACCCGTGGGACATCGCCCCCGGCGGCCGCTTCGGGCACTACTGAGTGCCGCACGCCCGCAGACCGGGCCGACCGCCCCGAGAGCCGGACGGAGAGCCGGTTCCCCGGGTGCCGACGCCGCGTCCGCCCTACTTCGGGTAGACGGTGATCGGCTGCGCGAGCGGCCCAGGCGGGTTCAGTCCGAACGACGCCGCGAGCCCGTTGCCGGTCAGGCTCACGGATGCCCGCAGCCCGGCCGCGCCTTCCAGCGTGTAGCCCTCTGAGGCGTCGACGCTCACGGCGAGCGTCGCGCCCGCGTCGACGGTGACCGTCTTCGAGTCGCCGGCGGCGGACGTGAGCGTGAGCGAGGCATCCTTCGCTCCGTCGTTCACGAGGTGCAGCGTCGGAGCAGGGCCCTTCGGAACGGCGAACAACGTCTTCTGCTGCAGCGGCTGGGTCGCGACGAACCACGCGAAGTCCTGGGTGGCGGCCTCCGCCTGCGCAGTGGCCGACTCGCTCTTGGATGTCGCGGCGACGGCATCCACGGTGCGCGCCGCAGCGACGACCGCGGTGTCGGACGTGATGCGCACGGTGTACGACCCGTCGATGAGATTGTTCAGCGGCACCTCGCGCACGGTGCCCCCTGCAGGGTGATGCGGGAGGTGGCCTGCACGCTCGCCGCCGATTCCGAGGTGGCGGTCACTGTGACATGGGCCGCCGAGGTTCCCGGCGCGAGCAGACGCACCGCGGGGATCTGGTTCGATGCGCCGTCGGCACCTGCGGCCTTGCCGAGGTTCTTGACCGTCATGCCGGGAATCACCAGCGAGGTGGCCGGTTCCGCGGTGGGCGCGACCAGGTCGACGCCCTGCGGCGCGAGTCCTGACACCGCGCTTTGCTGCAGTACCGCGTAGACGCTGCCGCCCGAGGCCTGCACGTGCACCACGGACGCTTGCGCGTTCGGAACCAGACCGGTCAGCGGCACCACCAGCTGCGACTTCGCCCGCACGATCAGGCCCGTCGACCCCGCAGCGTCCGCCCGTCCCGCCTCGGTGTAGACGGTGAGATCGACCGTCGCGTCGACCGCGGTCGGGTTGTTCAGCATGACGAGGCTCGTGGCGCCCAGCGTCGTCGCGCCCGCGACGAGCCAGCTGTCCGAGGTCGCCTCGCCGCACGCCACCGCCACGAGACCGGCCGTGTCCGCAGACGACGCGGTCTGGGACTGCGCCCCGGCGATCAACGGGCGCTGCGCCGCTCCGGTGGAGTTGGTGCTGATCGTGCGCGGCGCGCCGTCGTCGCTGTGCACGCTCGGCGTGGCGAGGCTCTTCGTGACGACCTGCGTGGTCGCTTCGGTCTTGGTGGATGCAGCGCCGATCGACGTGAGCGACGACGCCGCCGACCCGTCTCCCAGTTCGAGCAGCCCACCGGGACACACCCGCTGCTGGTTCGCGGGCACCGGTGACACCGTCTTCGAGGGCGGGTTCACCGTGAAGGCGGGCAGCGGCACGACGGCGGCACCGACGAGCGCGGCGACGGCCACGGCGGTGCCCACGACTCCCGCGAGCACTCTGACGCCTCCGCGCGCGATCGCACGACTATTCGCCATCGCGCACCACCTCCGTGTCGTGCTCGGCGGACGTTCCGTTCATCGCCCCCGCTGCGGCGAGCGGAGGCTCAGCGACGGAAGCGTCGCCGATGGGCTGTTCATCGCGGGGCTCCTCGACACCCGTCGCCGACGTGTCCGACTCCGGTTCGGCGGGCGGAGAGTCCGCTCTGCCTGCCGCGTCCGGTTCCGCCTCCGCGCGTTCTCGACGCTTCGCCTGCAACCCGAGCACCTCGGCTGCGGTCGGCCTGCGCAGGGTGCCGCGCTCGGTGCGCCCCGTCGGAAGGGCGAGCAGCAGCGTGAGTCCGAACACGAGGCCGAGCAGAACGAAGACCGCCACGCGCAGCCAGCCACCGGCATCCGGCGGAACCGGCACAGTCGTCTTCTGGGCCGGCACGCTCCACAGCACGGCATCGTCGGTCGCCGCCACCTGCGTGAGCAGAGGATTGCCATCGAGCGCGGCCTCCGCCCTGGCCTGCGCGGCCGAAGCCTGCGAGAGGCCTTCTCCTGCGCTCGTCTGCAGCAGCACGAACGAGACCCCGAAGTGCCGCAGCAGCGTGGATGCGTCCAGCCCGCTCGCCGACGTGAGGTTGCCTGCCAGCGTGGCCAGCTCACGCTCCTGCCGGGTCAGCGTGCGACTCGTGGCGCTGAGCGTGCTCTGCTCGTCGAGCTTCACGCCCGTGCCATGCACGAGCTGCGCGGCAACCGACCCGTCACTCTGCGGACTCAGCCGCAGGGTCGCGGTGCGCGGCTTGGTCTGCGCCTGTGCGGTCGCGTACGCGGGCAGTGCCGCCGTTGCGCCGGTGGAGACCGCGGAGTTCTGCAGCGGCACGGCGATCGCCAGCGGAGCCACCGCGACAGCCACGAACGCCACCGCGACGGTGGCCGGCCCGATCGCGAAGCGACCGAGCGCGACGAGCGCCATCGTGGCTGCGGCGACGAGTCCGAGCCAGTAGAGGCTGAGCGCGGGACCGACGAAGAGCGCGACCGGCTCCGACCCCTGCACGGACAGCGACACATTGAGTGCGAACACCGCCGTGGCGAAGCCGAGCAGCGCGCCGACGAGGCAGAGAGTCGCGCGGATCGTGCCGCGCAGGAAGAGGGCGAGGAGGGCGAGCACCGCGATGGGCGCCAACAGGATCGGCACGACGATCGTCGGCACCAGCTGGTTCAGTCCGAACGTCTCGGCGAGCTCTCGCCACCCGCCGAGTCCTCCGTCGGCGAAACCGAGTGCGACCTGCAGAGGATGCCTCGCCCCGCCGACCTGGGGCAGCCCCGGGTCGGCGAACACCGCGAGCGGCGTGCCGCGGGCGATCTGCTGCCAGACCACGGGCGCGAACAGAGCGATGGTCGGGATCGGAACGAGCAGCATCCGCACGACGCCTCGTCCGCTCAGCGCCAGGCCGATCGCCCAGATGACGACGAGCGCGGCGGCCAGCAGCGGTGAGCACGCGAGCACGGCCGCGGCGAGGATGCCCGTGGTCGCCGCCGCCGCCCACGACCGCTTCGCCGCGGTGCCCGCGAAGAACAGCCAGGGCAGCAGAACGTGCACCAGCACGGCGGCCGGGCGTCCCTGCTGCAGCGCGTCGAACAGCATGGGACCGAGCGCCCAGATCAGCGCGAACGTCGCCCGCAGCACCGCGCGGTGCGTCAGCCGTGTGGACAGGAACCATGCTCCGAGCGCGGCGAGGGGCAGCGCGGCGAACCAGAGCAGCACGAGCGCGAACGACGGCTGCCAGAACGTGAGCGACCCGAGCACGGCGAGAACCGCGGTGAACGGGTCGGCAGCGCCGACGAAACCGATGCCGAGCTCACGCCAGCCGTAGCCGAGCTCCGACCAGAGCGTGCCGATGCCGTTCAGCGGCAGCAGTCCGCCCCCACCCAGCTGCGAGGAGCCCAGGAAGGGTGCGAACAGCGCGATGCTCATCAACGCCGTCGCGAGCACCACCCACACGCCGCCCCCGCTGAAGAAGTTCAGCTCGCGACGCTCGCCGTGCAGCCGCACGAGGCTGGCTTCGCGACGCTGGGCGCGCATCCTGCGCACCTGGGAGAGCGGGATGCGCAGTGGGGCGATGGCCGCCCACTTCACGGTGCGATGTCGCGCGAGTGTGGATCGTGCGTGGCCGAGGCGGTTGCCTCCGAAGGCGGTCTGGAAGGCTGCCGCGAACTCGCCGCCGATCGCCCCCGGTTGCTTGGCGAGCAGAAGGCCGAGCGAGCGCACCACGGCGAGGGGCACGAGCGAGAGCCAGTGGAAGACGAGCGCGAACGCCGGGGCGTAGACCATGCGGCGTCGCAGCTGCGCGGAACGGCGCTGACGGTGCTGCCGACGACGTACCCTGCCCTTCGGGCTGCGGACGGGAACGCTCGTGCCGTCAGCAGCCGAGGCGACCCGTGCCGACGGCACCATGACGACGCGGTGGCCGGCGAGGCGCACGCGCACGCACAGATCGAGACCGTCGTCGAAGACCGGCAAGCCCTGGTCGAAGCCGCCGAGCTGCTCCCACACTTTCTGACGGAGGAGCATTCCCGCAGCAGGCACGGCGAGCATGTCGCTGGTTCCGTCGTGCTGGGCCTGGTCGAACTCGTCCTGCACGGGCACGATCGTGGCGCCGAACCGCGTCATCGAGATGCCCTGCTCGCGGATGACGGATGCCTCGTCCCAGTCCACGAGCTTGGGCCCGGCCACCGCCACCGACGGCGACACCGCCACGGTGTCCATCAGCGACTGCAGCGCCTCCGGCTCCGGCGCGGTGTCCTGCCCGAGGAACCAGAGCCACGCGTCGTCCGATTCCGTGGGCGGCACGACGCGGGAGGCGACGCCGAGGGCCGTGCCGAACGGCATCCTCTCGGCCGACGCCAGCAGCTGGTCGGGCGCGGAAGCGGATGCCTGTGCCGTCGTCGCGTCGTCGGAGTCGACTCCGATCACGACCACCGAATCGGCAGGCCGTGTCTGCGCTGCGAGCGCATCGAGGCTCCGTCGTAGGTGATCGGGGTCGCGGTGCGCGACGAGGATGGCGGTGACAGTCGAAGGCATCGCGCACAGCCTAGGCAGGTGCGGCCTCGTTATCGGGGACCGGGGGCGCGTGCTCCGTGAATTGCTCGCTCACGGACACGCCCGCCCGGGCCCTCGGCTCAGCCTGCGCGCTTGCGCAGCTTGCGACGTTCACGCTCCGAGAGTCCGCCCCAGATGCCGAACCGCTCGTCGTTCTCCAGCGCGTACTGCAGGCACTGCGCCCGCACCTCGCACGACGTGCAGATCTTCTTGGCATCCCGCGTCGATCCCCCTTTTTCGGGAAAGAACGCCTCGGGATCGGTCTGCGCGCACAGTGCATCTGACTGCCACGACAGAGGATTTTCCTCGTCGTCTTCGTGCGACCGAACCCCCGGCACCCCCAGCCGAACGGGATCGACGAACCAATTGTCGGGTACCCCCGGTCGATATTCGCTCATCGCCATATCGATCTCCCCACCTGTGTTGCCACGCCTCCCGGCCCGTTGTCGCGCCCGGGGCGTTTCACTAATTACACCGGTGTAGTTCGATCGCGTCAAGTCGCGAATCGTAAAGGCTCAACGCTCGCTGGAGGGTTCACGACGCGCCGAAGAAGCGGCAACAATTTCACGCGCTGCGATGGCGGGTCGACGCGATCCGCGTCAGGGCGCGGATCGCGCGAGGATGCCGCCGAGACACGCCCGACCGCGGGTCTCGGCCGCGCCCTGCCGCCGCCGCACGGGTGAAATCCTCAGTCGGCGTTGGATGCCGCGTGCCTGGCCGACCACGCGCTCTCCACCATCTGCCGAAGCGTGTAGCGCATCTTCCAATCCAGATCCCGCGCTGCCAGCTCCCCCGAGGCGACGATGCGCGCCGGATCGCCCGCGCGCCTCGGCGCGATCTCCGGCGTGAAGTCGATGCCCGTGACCTCGGCGACCGTCGACATGATCTCCCCCACCGAGGCGCCGTCTCCGCTGCCCAGGTTGTATGCGGACTCGAGCTCGTCGCCGGACTCCAGTCGCCGCGCCGCAACGACGTGCGAGTGAGCAAGGTCGGCGACGTGCAGGTAGTCGCGCACGCACGTGCCGTCGGGCGTCGGGTAGTCGTCGCCGTTGATGCGCGGCGTGCGGCCGGCCAAGAGAGCGTCGAAGACCAGGGGGAAGAGGTTGTGCGGGCTCGTGTCGTAGACATCCGGATAGCCAGAGCCGACAACGTTGAAGTACCTCAGGCTGGTGTGCCGCAGCCCGGTGGCGACTCCCTGGTCGCGCAGCAACCACTCTCCGATCAGCTTCGACTCGCCGTACGGCGACTCCGGCGCCTTCTGCGTGTCCTCGGTGACGAGGTCGACATCGGGAGTGCCGTAGACGGCGGCGCTGGAGGAGAAGACGATCCTGCCGACGCCCGCGTCCGCCATGGCGGCCAGCAGCGTGGCCGTGCCCGTGACGTTCTGTTCGTACGTGTGCAGCGGTCGCTGCACCGAGACGCCGGCGTACTTGAATCCAGCGATGTGCATGACACCGGAGATCTCGTGCGTGGCGAAGATGTCCTGCAGCAGAGCGCCGTCGAGGATCGTGCCGCGCACGAGCGGCACCTCGGCGGGCACGAAGCTCTCGTGACCGCTCGAAACGTCGTCGAGCACGACCGTGTCGATTCCCGCTTCACCGAACGCCCGCACGACGTGCGCCCCGATGTACCCGGCCCCGCCGGTCACCAACCATGCCATGGCGTCCAACCTATCGGGCGGCGAAGGAATCTCTCAGCGCGTCCGACTCGACGGCCGCCTGGAGCGCGGCGGCCACTCGTCTCTCAGCGATTGCCCGTCGCGACGAACAGCACGCCGCCGTCGGTCGGCGCCATGCGCAGCCTTGCTTCGTCGGGCGACACGAACACGGCCTCCCCACGCGAGAGCTCCTGCGTGTGCTCGGCCCCCGTGATGGATGCCGCGCCCGCGGTGCAGAGAACGATGGCCGGCCCCCTGAGCTCGAGCTCGGCATCCGCCGTGACGTGCAGCAGCCTGAAGTCGGGCACGTCGGGGCTGAACACCTGCGCGGAGCCCAGGCGCGCCGGCGCCAGCAGAGGTGCGGGCACCGGAGTGAAGTCGAGCACGCGCAGCAGCTCCGGCACGTCGATGTGCTTGGGCGTGAGACCGCCGCGCAGCACGTTGTCCGACGCGGCCATCAGCTCGATTCCTGTGCCCTTCAGGTAGGCGTGGATGTTGCCGGCCGGCAGATACAGCGCCTGCCCCGGGTCGAGCGCGACGCGATGCAGCAGCAGAGCAAGCACGATGCCAGGGTCGCCGGGATAGGCGTCGGCGATGACGCGCACGATGCCGAGCTCGGGCATCCCCTCCGCCTTGGGTGTGCGGGCGATCGCCGTCGCCTGCGCCACCATCTCCTCCACACCCTCGCCGCCGCCGAGCAGCAGGCCGACGGCCGCGCGCAGCGCCGACTCCTCGCTGACCGCGTCGTGCAGGATGGCGCGCAGCACGTCGAGCTCGTCGTGCGGCAGCACTTCGGCGCGCCCCGTGGCGATCAGCCGATCGAGCACCGCGAGAGAGGTGGACACGTCGCGGAATCCGCACAGGGCGTCGAACGGGGTCAGCGCGTAGATGAGCTCCGGCTTGTGGAACGGGTCCTTGTAGTTGCGGTCGGGCGAGTCCAGCGGAATGCCGAGTTCGTTCTCGCGGTCGAAGCCCGCCTGGGCCTGCTCCGACGACGGATGCGCCTGGAGCGAGAGCGGACTGGCCGCCGACAGCACCTTCAGCAGGAACCCGAGTCGCGGTGCGCCGTCGTACGACGATTCGGCCAGCCAGTCGGCGCCGAGCGTCTGAGCCGGCTCGTCCGCGATGAGTTCGGCCAGCGTCCCCTCCTCACCGGTGGGGTGCACCAGGAAGCTCGGTGACCCAGGATGAGCACCGAGCCAGAGCTCCGCCTGGGGTCCACCGGAGGCGGGCCTGCCGAGCAGATCCGCGATGCCGTGCAAGGAGCCCCACGCATAGTCACGCGGAACGTTGTCGATGCGCACAAACATCCGCACCTGCCCTTTCGTCTGATTAGTCGCAGAGTACCAACGGCCTTGGGAGCACGGATGCCGCTGCCTAGGCTGACCGCATCCTTTCGTCCGTGCCGGGTGCCTGGCCCTGCGCGGTCCGACACGCCACCTGAGCACTGGAGCACACCCATGGCCTTCGAGCAGCTTGCCGCAGATTTCTACGGGTTCGAGAACGAGCTCACCGACCAGGAGAAGGAGGCGATCGCCGCGCTGCGCGCCTACCTCGAGACCGAGGTGAAGCCGATCGTCAACGAGTACTGGGAGCGCGCGGAGTTTCCGAAGCAGGTCATCCCTGAGCTGCACCGCCTCGGCGTCGCCTCGTTCGCGTGGGACGAGACCAAGCCGTTCGACAACTCCGCTGTGTTCCGCGGGTTCGTCGCGCTCGAACTGGCACGCGTCGACGGGTCGGTCGCGACCTACGTCGGCGTGCAGAACGGGCTCGCCGCGGGAACGCTGAGCGCGTGCGGCTCGCAGGAGCAGAAGGACGAGTGGCTCCCGAAGCTGGCCTCCGGCGAGATCATCGGCGCGTTCGGGCTGACCGAGCCGCTCAGCGGATCCGACTCCGCTCAGGGCCTCCGCACGACCGCAGAGCGCCAGGGCGATGAGTGGGTCATCAACGGCGCCAAGCGCTGGATCGGCAACGCCACGTTCAGCGACATCACCGTCATCTGGGCCAAAGACGTGGCCGACGGCCAGGTGAAGGGCTTCATCGTGCCGACCGAGACTCCCGGCTACACGGCGACCAAGATCGAGGGCAAGCAGGCTCTGAGGTCGGTGCAGAACGCCGACATCACACTGGAGAACGTGCGGGTGCCAGAGCGCCTTCGGCTGCAGAACGCGAACTCGTTCCGCGACACGGCCAAGGTGCTGCGCGCCACGCGCGCCGAGGTCGCGTGGGCGGCCGTCGGGGTAGCAGTGGGCGCGTACGAGGCTGCCGTGAAGTACGCGAGCGAGCGGGTGCAGTTCGGCAAGCCGATCGCCTCCCACCAGCTCGTGCAGGACCTGCTCGCCAAGTCGCTGGCGAACATCACCGCGTCGCTCGCGCTCGTCGTTCAGGTGTCGAGGATGCTCGACGCCGGCACCCAGCGCGACGAGCACTCGGCGCTCGCGAAGGCCTTCACCACCTCGCGCATGCGCGAGACGGTCGCCTGGGCTCGCGAGATCTTCGGCGGCAACGGCATCGTGCTCGACTACGACGTGACCAGGTTCTTCAACGACGCCGAGGCCGTGTACTCGTACGAGGGCACGCGCGAGATGAACACGCTCATCGTCGGGCGCGCCATCACGGGAGTCGCCGCGTTCGTGTGAGCGCGGAGGTCGGCATCAGCCGACCGTGACGTGGCGCAGCGCGACCGGAGTGCCGCCGCGCAGCGAGTTGGGCACTTCGGCGATCGCGTCGACGCGTTCGGCGAGCGCACGGAGGGTCTGCTCGTCGGCGTCGCCGGCGAGCTCCACGTCGTACGACACGGCGTCGGACACCGCAGGCGAGCCGGCGAAATCGCCGACCACCGTGACGGCAACGGAGCGCAGCCGGATGCCAGCGGCATCCGCCTCGCGGAACAGGTCGTTGGAGACGCAGCCGGCCACCGCCAGGTAGAGCAGCTGGCCGCCGCTGAACCCGAGACCGTCGCCACCGGCGTCCGGTGAGCGATCGACGACGAGGGTGAACGGACCGGCCGCCCCGATGGCGGCGCTGCGGCCCGCGACGTTGCTGGTGCGCACGGTGAACATGTGCTCAGGGTAGGCGTGCAGGGGCCGGCTGCGACAGGGCATCCCTTCGGGCCTTCGACGGTGCAGGGCGGCGGCCGTCGTTGAGCCGAGCGAGCTGCCAGCGCTCGCGCCGATACAGTGAACCCATGACCACCGAAGCCCGGCCGGTGACGGCGCCCCGCACTGTGCCGTCCGGGCAGGGCTGGATGCTCGCCTTCGCCGGTTTCACGTTCTTCACCCTCTTCGCCGGCGACTTCTGGCGCTACAGCATCAGCTGGTACGGCTGGGGGATCGTCGTCGCACTCTGCCTCGCAGGGAGCATCGTCTTTCTCGTGCGCGCACGACCGCGCGTGCCGATCCGCACGTGGCCGAAGACGCTGCTGCTGTTCCTGTTGCTGTGCATCGCCTCGATCGCCTGGTCGTCGTATCGCGGGGCGTCCGTGCTGGGCACGATCGCCCAGCTGGCGACGGCGATCGCGGGCGTCTTCTTCGCGCTCTGCCTCACGTGGCACCAGGTGCTGCGCGCGCTCGGCGCCGCCCTGCGCTGGATCGTCGCCCTCTCGCTCGTGTTCGAGCTTTTCGTGTCGGTCTTCATCAGGCACCACATTCTGCCGTTCTGGGTGCATTACCCGGCGGGCAAGTTGCCCGACGCGTACTACTGGAGCCGCGACCTGCTGTTCCACGGCGGCAAGATCCAGGGCATCGTCGGCAACAGCGACATCCTCGGCATGATCACGCTCTACGCGCTGATCGTGTTCGGCATCCAGCTGGCCGAACGCACCGTCAACCGCACGGCGGGCATCGTGTGGGTCGTTCTGGCTGCCGTGACGTTTCTGCTCACCCGGTCCTCGACCGTGATCGTCGCGCTGCTCGTGACCTGCGTGGTGCTGCTGTTCGTGTGGTGGACGAGGAGCGTGCCGCAGGGCAGAAGGGTGCCTGTCTATGTGACGGGAGCCGTCGTCGTGGCGGCGGGGGCGGCATCCATCGTGCTGTTCTGGGGCACGATCACGAGCCTGCTCGGCAAGGGCGCCGACCTCACGGGACGCACGAACATCTGGGCGGCGGTCATCCACCTCGCGCAGCAGAAGCCGGCCTTCGGGTGGGGCTGGGTGAGCTACTGGGTGCCATGGGCGGAGCCGTTCAAGGGACTCGCCATCCGCAACGGCGTCGAATATCTCCAGGCGCACAACGCCTACCTCGACGTCTGGCTGCAGCTGGGCATCGTCGGCCTCGTCGTCTTCGTGCTGCTCGTGCTCTCCACGTTCGGCCGGTCGTGGTTCATGGCCGTCGACCGGGCGCCGTTCGACGGTGCGGGCGTCGTGCGGCCCGACGTGCCGTACACCGCGATCTCACTGCTCCCCCTGCTCATGATGTCCGCAGCCATCGCGCAGTCGTTCACCGAGAGCAGGATGCTGATCGAGATCGGCTTCGCTCTGCTCGTGCTGTTCAGCGTGAAGACGAAGCTCGAGAGACCGTGACGACGACGCGCACGTAAACTTGTGACGCCCGGGTGAACATCGACGAGGGGTCTCACAACCGCATGGCCCAGCCGCAACGCGCTCCGCAGTGGTTCGTGCTCACCCGGTCGCTGTTCGAATCGGCCAAGTTCTCTCGCGCGCTCTCGCTGTGCATCGTGGGATCCGCGTTCCTCACCACGGCCATCCGAGACACGGTCGGCTGGCCCGGCCTCATCGGCGTGCTCGCCGCTCTCGTCGTGCTGACCGTCGCCTCGTTCGTCGCGCACTGGAACGTCATCGAATGGCATGGCCTGCTCCCGGTCTCGCTGCTGGTGTTCGTGGGGTGGTGCGCGGCATCCATCGTGTGGAGCAACTACCAGTGGGCGACGCTCGCCGCCGTGCTCTACCAGTGGGTGTTCACGTTCTTCGCGCTGTACCTGGCGCTGGTGCGGGATGCCATTCAGATCGTGCGCGTGATCGGTGATGTTCTGCGAGTGCTGCTGACCGCATCCCTCGCCCTCGAGGTCTTCAGCGGACTGCTCATCGACGCCCCCATCAGGTTTCTGGGGATCGCCGGCAACCTCGCGCAGGGCGGTCCGATCTCCGGGCTGTTCGGGAGCCGCAATCAGCTCGGCCTCGTCGCGCTGATCGCGGCGGTCACGTTCATCATCGAGTGGCGCACGAAGTCGGTCGGTCTCGGCCTCGCCGTGTTCTCGGTCGCCGTGGCTGTGCTGTGTCTGGCGTTCACCAGCTCGCCGGTGATCGCCATCATGATCGTCATCATCGTGGTCGCGGCCGCCGCACTGTTCGGCATCCGCCACATCAGGAACGAGCGCTGGAAGTTCGCCGTTCAAGTGACCACGGGAACGGTCACCGCCGTGGTCGCCGTGCTCGCTTTCATCTTCCGAGCCCCGATCATCGACCTGCTGCACGGCCACTCCGTGATCACCGTGCGGTACGAGGTGTGGTTGCAGATCTGGCATCTCATCCCCGTCAACGAGTTGCTCGGCTGGGGCTGGATCGGCTTCTGGCGCGGTTCGCTGCCGCCCTACTCATTGATCAACGCGCTGACCGGCTCACCGCACGCCAACGGCCTCAACGCGTTCCTGGATGTCTGGCTGCAGGTCGGCCTCATCGGCTTCCTGCTCTTCCTTCTGCTGCTGGGTCTCGCGATGGGACGGTCGTGGTTGCTGGGGAGCAACAAGCGCAGCGTGATCTACGCGTGGCCGCCGCTCATCCTCATCGCTCTGATCGGCACCGCGATGGCCGAGAGCACCATCCTCATCGAGAGCGGATGGATGCTCACGGTCATCTGCACCGTGAAGGCGTCGCAGGGCATGTCGTGGCGGCAGGCGCTGCCTGCGGCGCCGAACTCCGCGTCGTGAAGCCCGGCCGGTGCGGCAAAGACGGGATATGCCCCGCGGCTCAGCTCCACCCCTCGTGCTTCTCGTACGACACGGCTGACGGCTGCTCCACGACCCGTTTCGCGTCGCGCGACTCCCGACGGCCACGTTCCTTGCCCACCAGCCGCTCGAACCCCCAGATCGTGACCCTCAGCATGGCTTCGACGACGATCGCCTTGCTCATCTTCGACGTGCCTGCCACACGGTCCTTGAAGGTGATCGGCACCTCGACCAGGCCGAACCCGTTGGCCGCCATGCGCCTCGTCATGTCGATCTGGAAGCAGTACCCCTGCGACTGCACGGTCTCCAACTCGATCGCCTGCAACGCCGACGCCTTGTAGACACGGAAGCCGGCCGTGACGTCGCGAACCTTGAGCCCGAGCATGACGCGAGCGTACGTGCTGCCTCCGCGGCTGATCAGTCGTCTGCTCTTCGGCCAGTCCACGACGGCACCACCGGTCACCCAGCGAGAGCCGATGACCCCGCCGACCGAATCCGCCGACCGAATCGCCGCCAACATCGCGGGCAGTGCCGACGCAGGATGCGAGCCGTCGGCATCCATCTCGATGAGGAGGGTGTGGCCGCTGGCCATCCCGTGTGCGAAGCCATCGAGATAGGCGGGTCCCAGTCCGCGCTTCCCTGTGCGCTCCATCAACGACACCCGGTCGTCGTTCGCCGAGATCCTGCGCACGATTTCGCCTGTCCCGTCCGGGCTTCCGTCATCGACGATCATGATGTCGACATCCGGCAGCACGGCGAGCACTCGCTGAATGGCGGTTTCGACGTTCTCGGCCTCGTTGTAGGTCGGGATGATGACGAGGATGTCCCTCTGCGGCACGGTCTCGCTCCCCTGTTGGCGGGCCTCGTGTCGCCGAGCCTGCGGCGACCATTCATTGTTTTCATGCACCGTCGTCGAGAAGTAGTCGACGACGTCTGGCCGAGGAATCATAACCGCGCGGTCAGGACGAAAGCACGAATCCCGTCGGCCCGTGTTCCACGAGACCGTGTGGAACCCACAGCTGCAGCGAGTCGAGCGTGATCACGGTGAAGCGACTTCGCTCGTTCTTCAACAGCCGTTTCAACGTGGGATCGAGGTGAAAGCGTGGGTCGTCGCCGACCACGACGGCAACGAAAGGGCCCCTTGACGGATCTTCAGAAATGTTGAGCGCCGGATACGGCACGTACACTCCGGGCATCATTCCCACCGCGAGGAGCGGGCCGTCTCCGACACCGTGCGAACGCAGTTCGTCAGAGACTCTCGCGATTCCCGTCGGCCTGTCCTGAGCGACGACGACGGTGAACTGCACGGCCGCGACCAGCGCGACCAGCGCTGCGACGGCCAGCAGCGACACCGAGACCGGTCGCCTGAGACGTTGTGCTACGCGCGCATAGCCGAGCCCCGCGAGGATCACGAGCAGAGGCGTCCACGCATAGTAATAGTGCGGGAGAGCGATCCTCGCCGCGATCGTGTAGAACACGATGAGCAGAAGAAGAGCGGCCCCGAGATAGGCGATCAGCTTGTCTGGCCGCAGCCAAATGGCAAGCGCAACGCCCACCACGATGACCACGAGCGCAGCCACCCCGATCCCTTCTGCGAGAAACCAGAAGTTCCCCCACCACGGTGCGAATCGATAGATGTGCCCGGCTATCGGGATGTCGTGCCCATTGACGTTCTGCCCGTCTTGCACCTTGAGCATGTAGCCGATGGCCGACCGCATGCCCATCGGGAGATAGAGAGCCACAGCGGTGACCACGAAAGCGGAGAGCCAGATCAGGTTCGCGCGAACAGCCGGTCGCCAGCGCCTCAACCCCGTGAACAGATACGGCAGCAGGAGAAATGCGGGCACGAGCGCGATCGTCGAGACCTTCGATGTCACTGAAGCGCCGAGAAGCGCGCCTGAGACGGCGAGCATCCAGGTCTTGCCCGTCCGAGCCCATCTCCATCCTGCGAACAGTGCGGCGACAGCGAAGAACATCATCACCGGCTCGAGCAGCGCGAGTCGGTCGATGCGATCACCGGCGTTGGCTCGCGGCATCAACAGCCAGAACGCAGCCGAAGCCAGCCCGGCCCACCAGCCCGCCTCCCGTTTGAGCCAGAAGAAGATGATCGCGGCAACGCCCAGCACGAGCAGGCCGACCAGAATGCGTGGTGCGAGCGCGCCCTGACCGCCGAGCAGCTGCGCGAGGCCGAACAGATACTTGGCAGTGGGCGGATGCTCCCGGTTGGCGGCGAAATCCCCGTGCACGTACTGCCATCCGGCCGTCACGTAGATGTACTCGTCCCCCGTCACGTTCTGTGCGGCGAGATTCCAGAAGCAGGCGTACGCCCCGAGTACGACGACGACGAGCAGCGCGCAGAGGCGGGCGAGGGACGCAGGGCGGGTCACGGGTACACAGTAGGTGAGCTTTTCGGCCGACTGCTGCGCGCCACGGCTGCGAGGCTCCCGGTGTCGCCCGCCGGCACGAGCAGGCGGATACCGGTTGATATCATCGACCGACCCGACGCACATTCCCGCAGCGGGCCAGCGGAACGCCCACCAGGGCAGAGCACGTACGGAGTCCCGGGCCATGGCGAATGTTCGCGGCGTGATTCGTGCCTCGAGCGGCTATGGCCTGTCCGTGGTCACCGGCGGCATCGTCAGCGTCGCGGTCATTCCTGTCGTGATCATCGTCGCAGGGGCGCATACCTGGGCGACCATCGCCGTGGCTCAAGGCGTGGCCGGATTCGGAATGGTTCTCGCCAGCGCCGGCTGGGGCGTGACGGGGCCGACCGAGACTGCGCAGCTGACCGACGACCGACGTGGTCAGTACTACCTGGATTCCGTCGTCAGCAGGTCGTGGCTCTTCGTCGGAGTCGCCATCGTCTGCGCCGTGATCACCCTGATCCTGGTGCCGTCGCAGCCCGCCATCGGCCTGCTCGCCCTGCTCTCAGCCCTGTTCCCCGCGCTCTCTGCAGGATTCTTCTTCGTCGGCGAACACAGTGCGATCCGGTTCCTCCTGTTGGAGACGCTTCCGCGACAGGCCGGTTCCCTGGTGGGAGCCCTGTTGCTGTTCGTCACGGGCAACGCCTTGTGGTTCGTCGTGATCCAGCTGCTCGGAGGAGTCGCGGCGACGGCCATGTCGAGCGCGAGCATCCTCGGACGGTACAGCGGATGGCGAGTGGACCTCTCGCTGTCGAGGGCCATCCTGCGCATGCGCGAGCACATCCCGGCGGTCTCGATGTCGGCCGTGTCCACCCTGTACGTGAACCTGCCGATCGTCGTCGTGCAGATCTTCCTGCCCCAGCTGACCGCCGTGTACGCGCTCGCCGAACGCATCATGCGTCTCGGACTCTATGCAACACGTCCGTATGTGCAGATCGCCCAGGGCTACGTGCCACGACCCGACCCCGGCGAGCAGCTTCACCGCGCAAAGCGCATCACCACCTTGACCGTGTATCTCGGCCTTGCAGGCGGCATCCTGTACGCAGCGGCCTCGCCCTGGGTGGGTTCGCTTCTTTCTGGCGGCACGCTGCACATCGACTATGCGGTGTCGTGCACGCTCGCGGCCGCGCTTGCCGCCATGCTGATCTCGCAGGTCACCGGATTCGCGGTTCTCACCACCTACCGCATGACGGCAGCGCTGGCCTGGAGCACGGTGGCCGGAGCCATCGTGGGAGCGCTCGGGCTCATTCCCGCCGCCCTGACGGTCGGGCTCGTCGGCGTGACGACGGTACTCGCGCTCTCCGAGATCATGGTTCTCGTGTATCAGCTCATCGTTCTCCGCCGCCGAGTGTTCAGGGTCGCACAGTGACGATCGACATCATGATGCCGTTCTACGGGGACCCCGTGCTGCTTCGGGACGCCGTCCGCAGCGTCGTGCGCCAGGCGTCGGATGGCTGGCATCTCACGGTGATCGACGACCACTATCCCGACCCGGAACCGGGTCGTTGGGTCGAGTCTCTCGCCGACCCGAACGTCAGCTACGTGCGCAACCCTCAGAACCTGGGAGTGACCGGCAATTTCCAACGGTCTATCGAGCTGGCCACCGCCGATCATGTGGTCATCATGGGGTGCGACGACATCATGCGCGCCGATTACGTGGCGAAGATGCGCGCCCTCATCGACCGTTATCCGGACGCCTCCTACTTCCAGCCGGGCGTCGCGGTGATCGGAGCGGACGGGCGCGAGCGGATGCCCCTGGCCGACCGGCTCAAAGCACGGCTACGTCCGCACACCACCGCACCGACAGTCCTGAGCGGCGAACCGCTGGCCGCCGGACTGCTGCGCGGCAACTGGACCTACTTTCCGTCGATCTGTTGGCGGCGCGATCGACTCGCCTCCTACGGGTTCCGCGAAGAGTACGGAGTCGTTCTCGATCTCGCCCTGCAGCTGGACATCGTGCTCGACGGTGGAACGCTCGCGCTCGACGACGCGACGACGTTCGAATATCGCCGACACGAGGCCAGCGTTTCGTCATGGACTGCCACCGACGGGACACGCTTCGCGGAGGAGGCAGCGCTTTTCGCGCACACCGCGCAACGCTGCGACGACATGGGATGGCACCACGCTGAGCGCGCAGCTCGCCGCCACTGGACATCGCGGCTGAACGCCGTCACCCGTCTGGCTGCGGCTGCGGCGCACGGCGACATGGCCGGCATCCGCAGCCTCATGAAACACATCGTGCGCTGAGCGCCGCCACACGAGACGGCGCAGACCGGCACTCCGACAGTCGTCGCGGTGCCGGTTGGCGTGCGTCGTCACGCACGCAGACGATGACGACGCGACGCTTCGCGAACCGCCCGTAGAAGCATCCATCGCGACCTCAACACGCTGACCGGGCCCCGCGGCCGGCTCGGGGAGGCATTCGAATCGTGGAGCCTGCGAAGCACCGTGACCGTTTGCACGTGCCCCATCGAGCGCGCCGCGTTGCCGCACAACGCGATCCACAGGTCGTGGGACTCGACCAGGAACGAGGGAAAGGGGAGCACCCAGGAGACCGCCGAGCGCCTGAAGGCCATGGCGCATCCGAAATACGGCATGGCGCCGGCCAGGATGCCCACCGTGTTGCGCAACCGATGCTGCCGTGGTTGCGAGGGAAGCCGCCATGACTTGCCGCCGAAAGGCGTCGGCAGCGGCGCACCATCGGGATACAACGCCAGATCGGATGCCACCACCTCAGCGCGCGTCAGCGCCTCGCGCAGCGCATCGACACGGCCCTCGACCCACACGTCGTCTTGATCGCTGAGCATGACGATGTCACCGCGCGCCTCTGCGATCGCGCGCTCGAAGGTGGCGACGTAGCCGCTGTTCTCGCTCTGCTCGATGACGCGGATCCGCGCGTCCCCGATGCCGCGCACCAACGAGACCGTCTCATCGTGGGAGGCATCATCGACGACGACGACCTCGCCGTCGTGCGGGAGCTGAGCGAGGATCGAATCGAGTTGCTCGACCACGTAACGCGCGCCGTTGTATGTCGCCATGCAGACGCTGACAGAAATGGTCTCGCGCTCAGCCACGCGACTGCTCCTCGCCGGTCGGCTCGGCTGCACCGAGGCGTCGCCCCAGTTCCTGGCGCAGCACGGCATATTGATAGGTGGCGACGACTGCCTCGGAGACCGCGACAGACCACGCGACGAGCGCGGGCAGATGCAAAGCGGCGAACAGGATGATGAGCGGCGCGCCGACACAGGCCCCGACGACGGTCGAAGCCGCGAGAGCCCGCTCGCGTCCCACGGGCACCAGGCAGGCATACCCGATCACGGCCGATGCCGCGACGAAGACGAAGGCCACGCCGAGGGGAATGCTGAGTGAGAACGGCACCTGGATCTCACCGCCCGACAACAGCCACGCGACGGGACGGGCGAGTACGGCGACGAGGATGCCTCCGATCAGCCCGAAACCTGCACCCGCCGCCGTGGCGTGACGCATGCGCGAGTAGGACGCGCGCTCCCCCAGCTCGGGGACCCAGCCCTGCAGGAACTGCTGCACCGGTGAGAAGGCGACGTTGGCGTATTTGAAGAACCGGTCCGCAAGTGCATAGACGGGAACGAACCCTGGCATGAAGGTCTGAATCGAGAGGAGCGGGAGATTGACGTACAGGCCCGACGTCAGCGCGCTGGTCACGGCATGGCGCTGGCCGCCAAGGCTGGAGACCACCGAGGATGGCCTGGCCAGGCCGCGCACAGTGGCGCCCGACCCGTGCAGCACGACCACGGCATCCACGATCACGGCGACGAGGCTTCCACACGCCTGCACGATGAGGAACGCGATCAGATTGCGCGTCGCGGCGGCTGCCGCAAGGCCGCCGAGCGTGCCGAGCAGTGTCGGCAGCGAGTCGCAGACGAAGAGTCGCCATGGCCTCGACTCACCGACGAAATACCAGCTGGCGCCCAAGAATGGCAGCAGGTAGGTGACGGCGCCGACGACCGACACGGCGATCTCGCCGCGGGTCAGAAACGCGAGGATGACGGCCGCGGCGACGACTCCGATGACGAAGAGATAGACACGGGCCACCAAGGAGCGCAGGTAGAGCTGCGGCCGCAACTGCCGAGCGGTGGACGCCACCGTGGACGGCCCCGTGGCACCCCAGCCGAACGCGACGAAGATGCCGACGAGCTGACTCGTCGCCTGCACCACGGCCAGCGAGCCCCACTCGGCTGCGCCGAGCGATGCGACCAGCAACGGGATGGTGACGATGCCGAGCACGGTGCTCGCGGCGACGGGAACGGCGAACCCCGCGATCCGCTTTGAGATACTGATGAGCGCGCGCGGGGACACAGGTCTTTCCTTGAGGATCGGACCTCTGGAGTCTACGGGCTGACCGCACGCTATCCGCGACACCACCGACCGGAGGCACCATCAGCATGCAGGAGCGCGCCGCGTTCGGAACGATAGCCATGGCCGCCTACAACCCGGATCCCGAACTGTTCGCTCGGCAGCTGAGGTCGATTGCCGCCCAGACGCACACCGATTTCGAATGCCTGATCTCGGCAGACGGATCACCCGATCGCGTCGCGGAATCCGTCGCGCTGGCCGTGCCGGGCGACGACCGATTCACCGTGATCGGTTTCGATGACCGTTGCGGCTTCTACGGCAACTTCGAACGGGTCGTCGCGGCATCCGATCCCCGGGCGTCCTGGATCGCACTGAGCGATCAAGACGACTACTGGTATCCGAACAAGCTGGAGACCCTGCTCCCCCACCTCGAGAACCACTCGCTGGTCTCCGGGCAGGCCCGGGTCGTGGAATACCCGTCGGGTCGAGTGATCACGCCGAACACGGAACGCATGGACCTCTCGGCGGCGCACTTCACGCTCACGAATCAGTTCACGGGGGGCATCTGCGTCATGCGGCGCGATCTCATCGACATCGCGCTCCCTTTTCCCCGTTTGGCCACGCCGTCGGAGGTGCACGACCACTGGCTCGCGGTCTGCGCATCCGCAGCCTCCGGCACCGTGGTGACGCAGGACGTCGTGCAGGACTATGTGCAGCACGGCGGCAATGCGATCGGTGAGATGCTCAGCGAGTCGAGCGCGGTCAACCCCGCGTCGAGCTGGGCGACGGTCCGCTCCATCGCGGACCGTTATGAGGGGGGACACGGTCCGGCCGCTGTGGCGCGCGCCGTGTTCAAGGTCTCGGTCGGCTGGCGCCAGCTCATGGTCGAGACGCTCGCGCGACGCGTCCCGCCGTCGGCGGACGTCGAGCTGCTTCTGGAGCTCTACGGCCGGAAGCGAGGTTTCGCCCACACGTTCGCGTTCATCCGTGATGCCCGCAAGCGTGGCCTCGTGGCGGGACGCAGCGTCGTGGAGTATCTGGGCGGCTGGGTCGCCGGTTGGTTCGTGCGCGGTCGTTCCATCGCCGTGCCCGCCTCCACGAACGCGCCCTAGGAGCGCCCTGGCGGCTGCGGCCGCTCGACGCGCGTACCGCGCCAGGAGATCGAGGATGCCGTCGCACGCAGGTCATCGGGCATGCGTCCGGTGATTCCCCGTCTGCCGTCGCGCCGTCCGCGACGAAGCAGCGTGAGGAACGCGCCGCGCCGCGAGGCGAAAACCGTGGCCAGCACGAAATGCACCGAATCGCGAAACGCCTCCTGGCGAAGCAGCCGGCGTGCGCCGGCCCGAAACCGTCGTGTGACGATCACCCGGTTGCGCGATCGGTAGTAATAGCGGAACGGCGTGCTCAGCGTCGTGCTGACGCGCCGCCCGAGCACGGTCATCGACTGGAAGGCGCCCAACTCGTGGGGCAGGTCGAGTCCGCGCACGGCGACGCTGGCCATTCCCGCTGCCCGGATCCGCAGGTAGAACTCGACGTCGACGAGGTCGATGAAGAGCCCTTCGTCGAAGAGTCCGACCTTGCGCAGCGACGACGCCGTGACGAGCATGCCGGACTGGATCGGGCGCAGAGCCTCCGGCATCCCGTTCGCGAGTTCCCCGCCCGTCTGGTCAACGCCTGCGAACGTTGCGGGCGCCACGATCGCGACCTCGAGGCCGGAGCGCGTCGCGTCGTGCAGAGTCTCGACGAGAGCGGTGATGAATCCGGCCGGTGGAGCGCTGTCTTGGTCGAACGTGATGACCACATCGCCGTCGTGCAGCTCGACTGCCTTGACGCCCGCATTCAGGGCCGCCGCGATGCCGACGTTCTCTTCGAGCACGATGAGTCGTGCCCCCGTAGCGGTGATCGCGCTGCGGGCGTCGTCGTAGCCGGCCCCGCTGCCGTCATCGACGACGATCGTCTCGGTCGCCTGTGCCGCGATGGCCGCCACATTGACGGCGACCTCGGTATCCGGATGGAACACCGAGACGACGGCCACAATGCGGGTTGCTGCGGATTCGGTCACGCATCGATTCTTCCCCACGGAGCCACCCTCGTCGCACGCGGCGCTGGGCCGCACCGATCGAGCGCCCGGTAGAATTCCGTGCATGCCAGCCGAGCTCGAGCGCACTCTCATCGTGATGCCTGCGCTCAATGAGCAGGCGAGCGTGGCCTCCGTCGTCGAGGAGGTGCTGAGCACGCTGCACGGTGTCACCTGCCTGGTGATCGACGACGGCTCGTCGGACGCCACGGCGTCGGAGGCGAACCGGGCCGGAGCGAGAGTCGCTCAGCTGCCGTTCAATCTCGGAGTGGGCGGAGCCATGCGCCTCGGCTTCCGATATGCACTCGACAACGGCTTCGACAACGTCGTGCAGGTCGACTCGGACGGCCAGCACTACCCGTCGGAGGTGCCCACCCTGCTTCGGCATCTCGAGCAGGCCGACATCGTGATCGGCACCCGCTTCTCCGGTGACGCCACCTACAGGGTGCGCGGCCCCCGCAAATGGGCGATGTCGCTGCTGGCCTCCGTGCTCAGTCGCATCGCCCACACGAAGCTGACCGACACGACCTCGGGCTTCAAGGCCATGGGCCCGCGCGCCGTCCGGCTCTTCGCGTCCAATTATCCCGCCGAGTACCTGGGGGACACGATCGAGGCACTCGTCATCGCGTCGAAAGCGGGTCTGCGGATCGTGCAGGTGCCCACTCCGATGCGCGAGCGCACGACGGGGAAGCCGTCGCACAACCCTCTCAAGTCCGCCGTGTACCTCGGTCGCGCGAGCCTCGCGCTGCTGATCGGGTTGCTGAGACCGACGGCACGGATGCCCGAAGGAGCAGCATGACCGTCGCCAGCTACATCCTGGGCGTCGTCGCCGCCCTCCTCGTGCTCGTCATCGTGATCGAGATGTTGCGACGCGGGAAGCTTCGCGAACGGCATGCGCTCTGGTGGTTGATCGCCGGTGTCCTCGCCCTCATCGCAGGCGTCTTTCCCAAGACGCTCGAGTGGGCTGCGCATCTCGTGGGTGTGCAGTTGCCGACCAACCTCGTGTTCTTCGTGAGCATCGCGATCCTCTTCCTCGTGTGTCTGCAGCACAGCGCTGAGCTGACGACGATGGAGACCAAGACGCGTGCGCTCGCCGAGCAATCGGCGATGCAAGAACTGCGCATCAGAGAGCTGGAGCGCCAGGCAGGCCTTGGCGACCGTCTCGCCGCCGACGAGAGCGACGCATCCTGAGCGCTGAACGACGTCGGCGAACGACTGCTCCGTCGGGCCCGTCGACCCGACCCCGCACAAGCTTTGCCGATAAACTCCATCGGTCCCGCGCGTTCACGGTGTGCCTCGCATTCGACGGCGGTTCGCGGTGTCGCTCGAATCGGAGGGTGCAGGAGTGCGCGTAGTCGCCGTGGTCGTCGCCTACAACCGGCGTGATCTGCTCATGGAGTGCCTCTCCGCGCTGTGCGATCAGACGCGGAGCCTCGACGCGATCGTCGTGGTCGACAACGCTTCGACCGACGGAACCCATGATGCGGTGACGGCGCGGTTTCCCGATGTCGATCTCGTTCAGGTCGAGGTCAACACGGGAGGCGCCGGGGGATTCGCGATCGGCATCGATCGCGCGATCACCGCCGACAACGCCGATCTCGTCTGGATCATGGACGACGACACGATCCCCACCCCAACGGCCTTGCACGCCATGTTGGATGCCAGATCGAAGTCACGCGAGACGCCGGCGTTGCTCGCCTCCCGAGTCGTGTGGACCGATGGTCTCGATCACCCCATGAACACACCGCGCCGCAAACCGCTCGCCGCCGCGGGCGAACGTCGTGACGCCGCGTCGGCGGAGAGCGTGCCCGTGCGCAGTGCATCGTTCGTGTCGGTGCTCGTGGATGCCGGTGCCGTGCGGACGGACGGCCTGCCGGTCGCCGAATACTTCATCTGGAACGACGACTTCGAGTTCACCGCCCGCATCCTGCGCAGGAGACGCGGACTGTTCGTTCCGAACAGCGTCGTGCTGCACAAGACCAAGGCCAGAGCCGACACCGACACGGATCCGGGCGAACGGTTCTATTACGAGGTGCGCAACAAGCTCTGGCTGTTCCGCGCCTCGAGGGCGCTGAGTTGGTTCGAGACCCCATTGTACCTGGCGGCCACTGCTCGCCGCTGGCTGCGCACGTATCGGCATTCGACAGACCGGCCCACCATCGCGCGCACGTTCCGTGCCGGCTGGCGGGACGGCATCCGGTCGCGCCCGCACCGCAACAGCGAGTACCTGGCCGGGCTCGGCGTTGGGGCCTCCGTCGCCGCCTCGCTTGCCGACTTCGAAGAGGGGGACGGGTGACGACGTCTCTGCCTGGGTTCTCCCTCCTCTTGCCGGTGTACAACGGAGACTCCGCGGAGTTTCTCCTTCGCGCCTACCGCAGCACCGTGATGGAGCAGACACTCCCGCCGTCCGAAGTGGTTCTGGTGCAAGACGGGCCAGTGTCGGCACCGATCGTGTCGGCGATCGCCGAGCTCGACAAGTCGACTCCGGTGCCATTGAAGATCGTCATCCTGCCCGAGAACAGGGGGCTTGCGGAAGCGCTCACAGCCGGACTCGCGGAATGCGCCTTCGATGTCGTCGCACGGATCGACGCAGACGACGTGTCAGAGCCGAACCGCTTCACCGTGCAACTCGACCTCATCGCGCAGGGATACGAGCTCGTGGGCAGCGGCCTTCGCGAGTTCACGGAGACGGAGGCGGGCGAGCAGTTGGGGGTACGGCGCATCCCGCCGACCGACCCCGAGGAGATCGGGGCCTACGCACGATTCCACGATCCGTTCAACCACCCGAGCGTCGTCTACACGAAAGCTGCCGTCGACAAGGCCGGCGGCTACCAGCCGTTGGGCATGATGGAGGACTACTGGCTCTTCGCCCGCATGCTCGCCGGCGGCGTACGGGCGATCAACTCGCCAGAGGCGCTGGTGCGCTATCGAGTCTCCTCGGGCGCCTACAAACGGCGCGGCGGCCTGAAACTGCTCAAGAGCGAATGGATGCTGCAGCGCGCGTTCCGAGCGTCAGGGTTCACCTCGCGGGCGCAGTTCGCCCGCAACATCGTCGTGCGCGGCGGCTACCGGCTCGTTCCGGAGTGGGTTCGCCGGCGCGCCTATCGCACGCTCATCGTGGGCGACACCGAGGCGACCGCTCGCTGATCGGCGCTGAAGGTGCTCAGTCGCAACCGGTGATGCGGTAGAGCGCCGCATCTCCTTGATGGTCCACGAGGGTGAGCGCGGGACTCCGATTCAGGTGGTGCACGCCCGGGTACTGCGTGGTCTTCCCGAACACCCCGATGTCGCCGAAATCGAGCGCGTAGGTGACATGTTCCGCCTTCACCGCTTTGCACACGGCAGAGCCGGGTGTCGCGTGACGCAGGCTCTTCAGGATCAGCGCCGTGTCGGCGGTGTGCGACACATAGATGTGCGGAACGAGGGCACGGCGGTCGGCCAGTGCCCACACGAGTGCCGTACCGGTCCACGGATCGCCCACGACGACGGCATCCTCGGGAGTCTCCCCCGCCACACGATCGATGAGGGCGCGCTCGTCGGCCGTGAGCAGAATCGATGCGGAATTCAACTGATAGCCCGAGTTCGCCCACTGCGTGGAGTGGGTCATCGCGGGTCCCGCCTGCATGCACACACCGAAGACGACCGCGAGAACGAGAGAGCTGCCGAGTACCGCTCTGCCGAGAGGAGGCGGTGTGCGGCTGCCGCGCGAGCGCGCCACGACCGCGCCGAGAAGCTCGCCCAGCCACAGCGTTCCGATGACGCTCAGCGGCAGCAGCACGAGGGGGGTCATCGCGACGATGCGATAGATGTCGCTGTACCAGATGCCAGTCACCCAGTACCGAAAGTCGCCAAGCGGAAGGTACGCGGTCGCCACGTAGAGCACGTCGACGAGCACGGTGGCCACGATCAGCCAGCGATGCCTGCGCTTCACGAGTGCGGCCACCGCGCCGACGATCGCGAGAACGCTGATCACGATCGCGGGTGGCCCGAACTGCGCGTTCACCGCCGCGTTGAACAGTGCGCGCCATGGCCCCAGAGTCGGATGCCAGGTGGCCGCGGCCGCCGGCGGACGGATCACGACGAACACTGCCGCGTACCCGAGCACCACTGCCGCAGCGAGAACCCAGGCCAGCACCCGGACACGCCCCTTGGCGCCTCGTATCCAGTACAGCCACCCGGTGCCGAGGAGCGGTGCCGCGATGCCCAGCATCGTCACGAGCGCATTCGGATGCGCCAGCGCGAGACCCGGAATGAGCGCAAGCAGCAGGAGCCACGCGACGGTGCGTGGAAGCGTCGGGTCGGTGGCGCGCCCGCAAGCGAGGGCGATCACACCGAGGCACGCAGGAACGACCGCCATGCCGAGCAGGTTGGGGTACAGCACTCCGAACCCCACGAACAGGAGCGGGAACGCCGTGAAGCCCGCCGAGAGGATGCCCGTGGTCACCATTGCCGCGACGGACCGTCCGAGCAGCTGTCGCATCAGCAGCAGGCATGACAACGGCCAGATGAGACCCCCGATCACGATCGCGAAGGCGTTCGCCACGACGGGGATGCTCGCCCCGCTGGCTTCGGCGATGAGGGCGGCGACCATGTGCCAAAGGTTGGGGTAGAACGAACCGAGACCGTTCGTCGCATATTGCAGGTCGGAGAAGGTGAGCGGACTCGCGTCTGCCGTGTCCACGATGTAGCGCACGCCGTTGAGGTGGAAGTTGACGTCGAACGTCTGCGACACGGCGTCGGGATGCCCGAACACGACGGCGAAGCGCACCGCGATGGCGACGAACGCGATGACCACGGCAGCCAGCGACACCCAGCCGATCAGCCGAGGATCACGAAGGCTGCTGCCTGCCTCGTGCCCGTTCCGGCCGAGCCGCTTCACGACCAGCCGGGCGATGACGGAGACCACGGCGACGAGAACGACGGCTCCGATCGCCACCGTGCCGAGCGTGAACGGCAGATGCGGAACGCCGTAGAGCACGCCGACCACGGTGTAGACGGTCAGCGAGAGACCGGGAGCCAGCCCCCACATGGTCACGCCGCGCGCAGATGACGCGAAGGCGATGACGAGTCCGGGCAGCAGAACGATGACGGCGCCGAGCAGAACAGGCGGCACGATGGCCCACCACGTCATCGTGCCGACCCCCACCGGCGCACAACGTTCGAAGTCTTCATCGACGGCCGGCACGTCGCAGGGGTCGGTCGAATCACGCGGCACACCATATCAGCCGCCGCTGTCCGATCCGGCCGGTCGTGCCATCGCAGAAGGGCGACCGGCGGCATCCCAGCAGCTCTCCCGTAAACTCGATGGCTGGCCGTGATCAACGAAACGCGCGATTCCCGCGCAGCAAAGGACGGGCATCCGTGAACCCAGACCTCATCGTCGTCGGCTCAGGCTTCTTCGGACTCACCATCGCCGAACGGGTCGCCGATGAACTCGGGCTCAAGGTGCTCATCATCGATCGCCGGCCGCACATCGGCGGCAACGCGTACAGCGTGGCGGAGCCGGAGACCGGCATCGAGGTGCACCAGTACGGCGCCCACCTCTTCCACACCTCCAACGCGCCGGTGTGGGAGTACGTCAACCGGTTCACGACGTTCACGCCGTATGTGCACCGCGTCTACACGAACTATCAGGGCGAGGTCTTTCCTCTCCCGATCAACCTGGGCACGATCAACCAGTTCTTCCGGTCCGCGTACGCCCCCGGCGAGGCCCGTGCGCTCATCGCGGATCAGGCATCCGAGTTCGACGTGCACGAGGCTGCGAACCTCGAGCAGAAGGGCATCGCGCTGATCGGCCGCCCACTGTTCGAGGCCTTCATCCGCGACTACACGGCCAAGCAGTGGCAGACGCCGGCCGACGAGCTGCCCGCCGAGGTGATCAGCCGCCTGCCGGTGCGCTACACCTACGACAACCGCTACTTCAACGACACCTTCGAGGGTCTGCCTGCCGACGGCTACACGGCATGGCTCGAGCGCATGGCCGACCACCCGAACATCGAGGTGCGGCTGAGCACCGATTTCTTCGACGAGTCGCAGCCGATCAACAAGAAGGCGGTCGTCGGCCGCATCCCGGTCGTCTACACCGGACCGGTCGACCGCTACTTCGACTACACGGGCGGCACCCTGTCGTGGCGCACGCTCGACTTCGAGCAGGAAGTGCTGCCGATCGGCGACTTCCAGGGCACCCCCGTGATGAACTATGCGGATGCCTCGGTGCCGTACACGCGCATCCACGAGTTCCGGCACTTCCACCCCGAGCGCGACTACCCGAGCGACAAGACCGTGATCATGCGGGAGTTCTCCCGGTTCGCGAACCGCGACGACGAGCCCTATTACCCGGTCAACACGTCGTCGGACCGCGAAAGCCTGCTGCACTACCGTGAATTGCAGGCCGGAGAGCCGAACGTGTTCTTCGGCGGCCGCCTCGGCACCTACCAGTACCTCGACATGCACATGGCCATCGGGTCGGCGCTGTCGATGTACTCCAACAAGCTCAAGCCCCTGCTCTCCCCGGAGGTCTGACCCATGGCACGTCGCGCCGACACCGCTGAGACCCCGGATGCCGTCGACGGCATCGCCGCCGACGAGGCGACGGTGCTGCAACGAGTCATCTTTCCCGAGAGCGGTGACCCGCAGGCTCTGCCGCTCTTCCTCGACCCCGAGGTGTGGTCGTGGTCGGGGCGGGAGGAGACCAGCGAGGAGCGCCTCGCCCGCATGCGCGGAGTCGTGGCCGTGCAGCAGCCCAAGCGCGCGGCACGCCTGACGGACCGCAACGGGCTCGGCTGGCTGCGTGGGCGACGCGGGCTGCGCATCCCGTCGTACAAGTCGACATCCCTCGGCACCTACTTCAACGCGTTCCCGGCCAGCTACTGGAAGTCGTGGACGTCGCTGGAGTCTGTGGAGCTGCGTGTGCAGACGACGGGCACCGGACGCATCGTGGTCTATCGCTCCAACGCTCGAGCCGTCGTGCAACGCGTCGACGGTGTCGCTGTCGAGGGACAGACCGTCTCGACCTTCACGATTCCGCTCACCAGCTTCTTGGACGGCGGATGGCTCTGGTTCGATCTCATCGCCGGCGACGGCGCCCTCGAGTTGGTGCAGGCCGACTGGATCGCGCCGGACGGCACCCCGAAGCGAGCCGATGACAATGCCACGGTCTCGATCACCACCCTCAACCGCGGTGACTACTGCACCAGGCTGCTCGCGACCATCGGCAATGACAAAGAAGCGCTTGCGGTGCTCGACCGGGTGCAGGTCATCGACCAGGGCAGCGAGCGCATCGCCGACAACCCCGGCTACCAGACGGCGGTCGACGCCCTCGACGGCAAGCTGAAGCTCATCGAGCAGGCCAACATCGGCGGCTCCGGCGGTTTCTCCCGTGGGATGCTCGAAACCGTCGAGGCGGGCACGTCGGGCTACATCATCCTGCTCGACGACGACGTCGAGATCGAGCCGGAGAGCATTCGTCGCGCCGTCACGTTCGCGAACTACTGCCACACGCCGACGATCGTCGGCGGGCACATGTTCGACATGTACGACAAGGCGCAGTTGCATGCCTTCGCCGAGGGCATCAAGTGGTCGTCGTTCATGTGGGGGCCGTTCACGCCCGAGCGGCACGACTTCGGCACCGCGAACCTGCGCCAGACGCAATGGATGCACCGGCGCTACGACGTGGACTACAACGGCTGGTGGATGTGCCTCATCCCCGTGCAGGTCATCAAGGAGATCGGCGCCTCCCTCCCGGTCTTCATCAAGTGGGATGACGCGGAATACTCCCTGCGCGCCCGCGAGCACGGCTACAACACGGTCAGCCTTCCGGGCGCTGCCGTGTGGCACGTGTCGTGGGTCGACAAAGACGACACCCACGACTGGCAGGCGTTCTTCCACGAGCGCAACCGGCTGATCGCCGCGCTGCTGCACTCCCCGGAGAAGCGGGGCGGCCGTCTGTGGCGCTCGATGCTGGCCAGCGACGTGAAGAACCTGCTGACGATGGACTATTACACGATCGCGATGCGCATGGCGGCCATCCGCAACGTGTTCGAGGGGCCCGATCAGCTGCACACGGACATGGTCGACAGACTGCCCAGGGTGCGCGCGATGGGTGCCGGATTCACCGAGGCCACGCTCGTGAAGGCATCCGCCGAGATTCCGCACTTCCCCGCCAGGGAGAACAAGGAGCTGACCGACCGGGTCATCGACCCCGGCCCGCACGGCGTCGGGTTCGCCTTCTGGCTGCTCGGTCAGGTCTCCAGGCACAGCCGCAAGGTCACCAGCGATGTGAGCGTGCCCAAGGGACACTTGGCGTATCAGGATGCCCGTTGGTTCGAGGTACCGAACTGGGACAGCGTGCTCGTGTCGAACGCGGAGGGCTCCGGCGCCACCTGGCACATTCGCGACCCGAAGAAGTTCCGCTCACTGCTGATGGAATCCATCCGTCTCAACCGCCGCTACCGCCGCGAGTGGGACAGGCTGCGCGCGCAGTACCGCGCAGCCCTGCCGGAGATCACGTCGTTGCGCAGGTGGAAGCAGACCATCGAGTCGACTCAGCGCTGAGGAGAACGTTCAGTCTGCGTCGACGAGTCGCTCCAGATAAGCGCCGTAGCCGCTCTTGACGAGAGGCGCGGCGAGCTGGCGAAGCTGGTCGGTGTCGATCCACCCGGCACGCCAGGCGATCTCCTCGATGCAGCCGATCTTCGTGCCCTGGCGATCCTCGATGACCCGCACGTACTCCGACGCCTGCATCATCGACTCGAAGGTGCCCGTGTCGAGCCACGCCGTCCCCCGGTCCAGCACCTGCACGTTGAGCGTGCCCGCCGACAGGTATCGCTCGTTCACCGTGGAGATCTCGAGTTCACCGCGGGCACTCGGTTCGATCGTCTTCGCGATCCCGACGACGTCGTTGTCGTAGAAATAGAGACCCGGCACCGCATAGTTGCTCTTGGGCTGCGTCGGCTTCTCCTCGATGGACACCGCCTTCAGGTCATCGTCGAACTCGACGACACCGTAGGCCCGCGGGTTGCTCACGTGATAGGCGAAGATCGTCGCCCCCTCACCGTCGGTGACGTGTCGCAGCGCGGTGCCGAGGCCGGTTCCGTGAAAGATGTTGTCGCCGAGCACCAGCGCCACGGACTCATCGCCGATGAACTCCTCACCGATGATGAACGCCTGCGCGAGACCGTCCGGCGACGGCTGCACCGCGTACTCCAGGCGGATGCCGAGCGCGGACCCGTCGCCCAGCAGCGCGCGGAACTGCTCGTTGTACTCCGGCGTCGTGATGATGAGGATCTCGCGGATGCCGGCCATCATCAGCGTCGACAACGGGTAGTAGATCATCGGCTTGTCATAGATGGGCATCAGCTGCTTCGAGATGCCCTTGGTGATCGGCCACAGCCGCGTGCCGGATCCGCCGGCGAGGATGATGCCGCGCATCTCAGTTCGCTCCGTTCAGCGAGGCGTAGAACGCCCGCGCGGTCTCGTAGTCGGGCAGCAGACCCTGTTCTCGGGCTGCCGCCAGGTTCGGCGCATCCGTGTCTTTCGGCGAGAGCAACAGCTCCTCAGCAGAGAGCGGGAATCGGAGCGCAAGGTCGGGATCGAGTGGATTGATTCCGTGCTCACGACCAGGGTTGTAGACGTCGGTCACGAGATAGCTCACCGTTGCGTCATCGCTGAGCGCGACGAAGCAGTGTCCCAGGCCCTCCGCCACATAGATCGCCCTGCGGTCGACATCGTCGAGCAGCACGGTGTCCCAGCTGCCGAAGGTGGGCGAGCCCACGCGGATGTCGATCGCGAAGTCGAGCACGGCGCCGCGCGTGCACGTGACGTACTTCGCCTGGCTCGGCGGAACATCCGCGAAATGGATGCCGCGCACCGACCCGCGCCGCGACACCGACGTGTTGCCCTGGCGCAGATTCAACGAGTGTCCCACCGCCTCTTCGAGCCGGTCGAACCGGTACCACTCGAGGAACACGCCGCGATCGTCGCGGTGCTGCACCGGGGTGATCTCGTACGCATCGGGCACCGACAATTCGCGAATCTGCACCACGGGAGTTTAGCAACCGGGCCGGCGCACCCCATCGCCGCGTGGCCGCACACGAGAACGCTCACCGCTCTGCCATAAGTGCGTGGCTAAGCTCGTGCGGGTGGCAACCCGATCTGCCACTCGTTGTCGATCAATCCTGGAGCCCGCGTGTCCACCTTCACCACTGCCGTCGACCGCGCGTCGACCGCCGTGCAGCGTGCATTGGCCAGCTGGTGGTGCTTCGGCATCATCGTGGGCGTCTTCGCGCTCAGCGCCACCCTGCTCGCCGTCGCCGGAGCAGATCACTTCCTCTACGACGAGGACTATCACTTCGGCATCGTGCAGGTGTACACGCACCAGTGGCTGCCGTTCATCGATCAAGGCAACAAGTACAAGGGCCTCGGTGACATCAGTCGCACCGGTTCGTATCTGTACCACTACATCGTCAGCTTCCCCGTGCGGCTCGTACAGGCGCTGGGCGGAGACGCGCGAGCCCAGTTGGTGGTCGCGCGGTTGTGCTCGGTCGCCTTCCTGAGCGCGTCGTTCATCTGGTTCCGGTCGCTCATCATCGAACTCGGGGCGTCGAAGGCGATCGCGAACGTGAGCCTCGCGGTTTTCGCCGCAGTGCCGATCACGTCGGCCGTCGCAGCCACGGTCAACTACGACTCGCTCACCATTCTCTTCACCGCGCTCTTCTTGTGGCAGGCAGTCAGAATCTGGAAGGCCGCCGAACTACGATTCCCGGATCTGCTCGCCATCGCTGCAGTCGGATGCTTCGGTTCCCTCACCAAATACACCTTTCTACCGGTCTTCGTGGGCACGGCGGTTCTCCTCCTTATTGTTCTCATCATTCGTACGCGCCGACGCACTGTCCGCTTCAGCTGGGGCTATGGGACTCCGCGGTTCTGGATCTGGGGTGCCGCCGCCTTGATCGGCGTCGCGTTGTTCGTCGAGCGCTATGTCGTGAATCTTCTGCTCTTCCGCTCACCGCAACCGGACTGCGCCAAGCTGCACCCAGTGTCGTTCTGCCTGTCCTATGGCCCCTGGGGACGCAATTACGCACTGGAGCATCAGTTCTCGGGTGCCAGCCCGTCGCCCGGACGAGTTCTCTATTACCTGTTTCAAGACTGGATCCCTGGAAACCTCTGGTCCCTGCGCTATGTCGGCACCAGCACGCACGCAACTCTCGGAAGCGCGGCCACGGCCGCACTCATCGACCTGGCTGCGGCAATCACGATCTTCCTGCTGGCCATCGGTATCGGCTGGTTGCTCCGCCGCCGAGGAATGCTTGTGCCCTTCGTGGCCGTCGCCGTGTACGTCGCTGCACTGTTCGCCGTCAACCTTTCCGACTTCGACAAGATGAACGTGCCGGTTGGCGTTCAAGGGCGCTATTTGCTTCCCTTCCTCCCGCTCGCCATCTGCTGCGCGGGGATGGTTCTGGCTCGAGCACTGGACGCCTTGTATGCTCGACCGGCGACGTTGAAAGTGATCGTGGTCATCGCCCTCGTCATTGCGATGACCCAGGGTGCCGGCGCCCTCACGTACTTCGCCTCCGCTGACGACGCGTGGTACGCGGCCGGTGGACCGCTCGTCGACTTCACGCGATTCCTGCACGCTGTAGCGAACAAGCTGCTCATCGGAGGCTGATCAGCAGCCCTCATACCGCACGCAGCATCCTGAGAGTCGGCATGCCCTATGGTGGATTGGGTTTGCGCCGTCGCACCGGCGCCGACAGCCCAATCCGACCCGAGGTGAGCCCACATGAAGCTGTTCGTTCAGATCCCCTGCCTGAACGAAGAAGAGACGCTGCCCTTGGTGCTGTCGACCATCCCGAAACAGATCGACGGCATCGACGACATCGAGATCCTCGTGGTCGACGACGGCTCTAGCGACCGCACGATCGAGATCGCGAAGGAGCATGGAGTCACACACTTCGTGCGCCACACGCGCAATCAAGGGCTCGCCCGCTCGTTCCAAGACGGTGTCGACTATGCGTTGCTGCACGGCGCAGACATCGTGGTCAACACCGACGGTGACAACCAGTACCCGCAGGATCGCATCGGCGACCTCGTTCAGCCGATCCTGCGCGGTGAGGCCGACATCGTCATCGCCGACCGGCAAACAGCGACGATCGAGCACTTCTCACCGTTCAAGAAGCTCATGCAACGCTTCGGCAGTTGGACCGTCAACAAAGCGGCCGGAACGAAGATCCCGGATGCCGCCAGCGGCTTTCGCGCCTACAGCAAGTACTCTCTCATCCGACTGAACATCGTGACGAAGTTCAGCTATTGCATGGAGACCATTATCCAGGCGGGTAACAAGCGGCTCGCTGTGTCGAGCATTCCCGTCACGACCAATGCCAAGACCCGGGAGTCTCGGCTCTTCAAGAACATCTGGCAGCACATGTTCCAGTCCGGCCTCGCGATCGCGCGCGCGTTCGTGATGTATCGGCCGTACCTGGTCTTCGCGTGGCTTGGCGCGATTCTGACCGTTGCGGGCGCGATTCCATTCATCCGCTATATCGTCGTCATCTCGACCCACGAGCCGGGACAGCACATCCAGTCTCTGCTCATCGGCACGGTTTCGATCAGCGCCGCGCTCCTGTCATTCGCCATTGGCGTCGTGGCGGACCTTACGCGGATCAATCGCGTTCTCCATGAAGACGCCCTTGAATTCCAAAAGCAGGAACGTTACGACGTTTCGCTCTGACGAGGCTCCGCTGACCTGTTGCGATTCGAGAATCGCCAGGAGAGCGCCGAGCTCCCGAACAGCGTCACGTCGACGAGGATGAAAATCATCCGGCTTACGACGGCCACGCCGAGTACGTCTGCTCCCCCGATCGAACCTGCAAACAGCAGAACGAGAATTGCCTCGCGCACACCGGCGCCCGCGGGCGCGAAGACCGCGAGGAAGCCCACCGCCCACGACAAGGCATACCCCGAGATCGCGGGGATGACGATCGAGGCGTTCAGGTGGCCAAGGGCGAAGAACAGGGAACAGAGATGCAGGCCGAACAATGCCCACGAGGCCACAGCCCAACCGATCGCACTTCCAAGGTGCCGACCACGAATAGCCGGCACGAGGTCCGGTCTGCGGAAAATTCGAAAGGCGAAGGCAAGGATTCGCCGCATCACGGGGGGGTAGGAGAAGCACGATTCCGCATGAGATCACCAAAACGATGACCCACCAGTAGGTCACGGCCAGCGAAGGCACCAGCAGAAGAGTGCCCACGGAGATCACCGCCGCGGCTACCAGGCTCACCGCCAATTGCACGGTCATCGAAACGACCATCGTTGAACTCGCGATCCCAGCCTGGCCACCGAGCTGGCTTCCTGCCACCATCGGCCAAACGCCGCCCGGAATGTACTTCCCGATTTGGGCGATGAAGGTGATCCGTGCGGCCGCGAACACTCCGATGCGCGCGCCAAAGGAGTGCACGACCGACCGCCAACTCAGCGCGTTCGCAAACGTTCCGAGGTAAGCGAGTGCTATCGAGACAAGCACCCAGACCGGGCTCATCGAGCCGATGACCTCGACCATCTCACTCCAGTTGGACAGCACAGCCCACACGAGAAACGCCACGGCGACCACGCCAAAGACCACCTGGATGGGTGCGCGGTACCGTTTGAGCCACCTCAAAAAGGCAGTCACAGGCGACCCCGATCGCTGCCGCTGCGATATCTGTTCGATGATGTCGTGGACACCGAGATCTCCAGCGAGAACGTGATGTCCCAGAGCGATTTCACCGGACCTCGATCCGCCGCGAGTCATCGAGGATCTCGCGCAGCAACGCTGCATAGCGTGCGCCGACCGCAGTCACTGAAAAATCCTTCACTCGCTCTCGCTGCCCCAGTACCAAGGCGTTCACGGCGCGCGTCGTCGTTCACAAGCCTTTCGATTGCGAATGAAAGCCTCTGGACGTCGCCAGGGGGCACCAGCACACCAGACACGTCATCCACGACCACTTCGTTGATACCCGGAACATCGGAAGCGATCACCGGCAGCCCCATTGTCATTGCTTCGAGCATGGCGACGGGGAGACCGTCCTTGTCACCCGAACTCGCTGGAACGCTTGGCGTCACCACAATATCCGCCCCCTGATATGCCGACGCCAATTGTGCTCTGCCCAGCTGACCGACAAAGTCAACGGGAACGCGAAGGTTCTCTGCAGCGCGTGCGAGCTCACCGCGAAGGGGCCCATCCCCAACGACCTTCAAGCGAACGTTCTCAGACGTCTTTTCACTGAGACCCTCGAGAGCTTCGATCAGCACGGCCAGGCCCTTCTTTTCCACGAGCCGGCCCACGAACAGCAATTTGACCTGCTGTTGCAGCGAAGGATTGGAGTCGGCGGGCTGAGATTCGCCAGTCTTCCTTACGATCATCGATGTATCGACGCCCATGGGCATGACCTGCACTCGCTCAGGTCGAGCACCCAGTTCGATGACCATGCGGCGCATCTCGTCGTTCATAACCGTGATCTCAGAGGCACGGGTCACGACTGCGGCTTTGAGTCGTCGAAGCACAGCACCGTTGAGCGCATAGAGGTCTCCTCCAAGCGTGGTGATGAGACGCGGCACGCCCCGCAGCGCCAGATCGGCGACCACGCCTTGAGGAATTATCCAGTGCACGTGAACTACATCCGGGGAGAACCGGCGTCGCGCCCTTCGCATGGCCGACCATTGGCTCACCAGGAAGGGGACCACCTGCAGCCAGTTCGAGCGACGAGCGCGGAGGTTCTCGATGATCGCGCCGTCGGCGAGACGCTCCCAGCGCCGAGGAAAGTAGCCATACCTCACGGTCTCGATGGCTCCGTCTAGTTCGTGCGAGGGTGCACCTGCCACGCGAGGAGCCAGCACCATCACATCGAAGGTCTTCGATTCTTCACGTGCGAGGTCTCGTACGAACGCGGGGGTTCCGTCCCCAGCGTGTGCGGGGTAGGTCGATGTCACGACGAGCAATCGGGGACGAGTCACGCCATCTCTCTCACTGGCTGAGTTGAACACAATCGACGATCCTACGGAGGTCTCGAGGTGAGAAGCATGAGTGCTCGGCGCTTGCTGGACCGTTCATGCTCGATGGGCATGAACTAAGGTCGTGACGATGAAGTGTCTCGTGGTCGGCGGAAACGGTTTCATCGGGTCGCACCTCGTCGACGGATTGAGCCGCGCTGGACACGATGTCTCAGCGTTTGATCGGTTCCGCACCCCGCCGACGTTCAACACTCGCGGTGTCAGAGTCCTGCAGGGCGACTTCTTCAATCGCTCGGATCTCGCAGACGCCACCGACGGACAGGAAGTGGTGCTCCATTTTCTTTCCACCTCCGATCCCGCACGGTCCGAGGACGACCCGACTCTTGACGTCCGAACCAACCTCACTCAGTCGCTGGAGCTCCTCGAAGCCTCGGCTCGAGCCGGAGTGCGCCAGTTCGTGTACGCGTCAACGGGCGGTGCGATCTATGGGCCTCAAGCGGATGTTTTCTTCGACGAGGACATGATGACCCGCCCGATATCGCCGTACGGAATCGGCAAGGAGGCCGTAGAAGGATATCTCCGATACTTCGCGCTCAAGTACGGCATGGATACGGTGTCGCTCCGTATCTCAAACCCGTATGGGCCTCGTCAACGCCCTGAGAAGACTCAAGGGCTCATCCCGATCGCGCTCAACCGGATCAGTCGCGGTGACCCTGTGGTCCGATTCGGCGACGGCACGATGGTGCGTGACTATCTCTGGATCGAGGACCTCATCGACGTGATCGTCCGGGTCGCGGGGTCAACCCACCTTCACTCCGTCTACAACGTCGGTTCCGGGATCGGGCACAGCGTCAATGACGTCCTCGCAGTTCTACGGTCCGTCACGGGCATCGATTTCGAGATCGAATCACAACCCCCTCCCGCCACGTTCGTCGAACACGTTGTTCTTCGAAACACGAGGCTACGTGACGAGTTCGGATTGCCCGACTTCACGACACTCGAGGATGGTGTTCGGTTGCTCTGGAATGGCTTGGCACCCGCGCCCCGTTGAGCACTGAGCTCGACCAAGGCCCTTCGGTAGACTCTTCGCCAGCCTCACGACAGAAAGTACCCGCGATCGCAATGAAGATCCTCGTCACCGGCGGCGCCGGTTTCATCGGCTCGAACTTCGTCCACTTCGTTCTTGAGAACACCGAGCACTCCGTGACCGTGCTCGACAAGCTCACGTACGCGGGCAATCGAGCCTCGCTCGACGGGCTGCCCGACGACAGGTTCGCTTTCGTCAAAGGCGACATCGCCGACGCCGAGTTGGTCGATGGGCTCTTCACCGAGCACGACGCCGTGGTGCATTACGCGGCCGAGAGCCACAACGACAACTCGCTGTCCGATCCAAGTCCGTTCGTGCACACGAATCTGGTGGGCACGTTCACGCTGCTGGAGGCGGCGCGCAGACACGGCATCCGCTTCCACCACATCTCCACCGATGAGGTCTACGGCGACCTCGAACTCGACGACCCGGCGCGCTTCACCGAATCGACGCCGTACAACCCTTCGAGCCCGTACTCGTCGACCAAGGCCGGCAGCGACCTGCTGGTGCGCGCGTGGGTTCGCTCGTTCGGCGTCGAGGCGACCATCTCCAACTGCTCGAACAACTACGGCCCGTATCAGCACGTGGAGAAGTTCATTCCTCGTCAGATCACGAACGTGCTGCGGGGTGAGCGCCCCAAGCTCTACGGCACGGGCGAGAACGTGCGCGACTGGATCCATGCCGACGACCATTCCTCTGCGGTGCTCACCATCCTCGAGAAGGGTCGCATCGGCGAGACCTATCTCATCGGGGCCGACGGCGAGAAGAACAACAAACAGGTGGTCGAGCTCATCCTGGCCGAGTTGGGACAGCCCTCCGACGCGTACGACCTGGTCGCAGATCGCCCCGGCCACGACCTTCGCTACGCGATCGACTCCACGAAGCTGCGCAGCGAACTCGGGTGGATGCCTCGTTACGGCGACTTCGCCGCCGGCCTGGCCGCAACCATCCAGTGGTACCGCGACCACGAGAACTGGTGGGGTCCGCAGAAGGCCGCCACCGAAGACCGTTACCGGGCGCAGGGGCAGTAGCAGGGTGCGCTATCTCGTCACCGGGGCATCGGGCATGCTCGGCCGCGACCTGCAACATGCTCTCTCCGGTCGCCGTGTGACGGCCCTCTCCCGAGCGGACCTCGACGTCACCGATCGCGCCTCCGTCAGCGAGGCCGTCACCGGCTACGACGTGGTGTTCAACGCCTCCGCCTATACCAAGGTCGACGACGCCGAGTCACACGAAGACGTCGCATATGCCGTCAATGCCCTCGGAACCGAGAATCTCGCCGTCGCCGCACGATCGGCGGGCGCGCGCCTGGTGACCGTCTCGACCGACTACGTCTTCCAAGGCAACGCCGCCACGCCCTATTCGGAAGACGCGCCGCGCGATCCCCTCAACGCATACGGCCGCACGAAGGCCGCCGGCGAAGAGCTCGCGCTCGCAGCCCACCCCGACGGCACCTTCGTCGTGCGCACGGCGTGGCTCTACGGCGAGCACGGGCCGAACTTCGTGAAGACGATGCTTCGTCTGGCCGACACCCATCCGACGGTGACCGTCGTCGACGACCAGCGTGGACAGCCGACCTGGACGGCAGATCTCGCCACCCAGCTCGTGAGACTCGCGGACTCCGATGCGCCCGCGGGCATCTACCACGGCACGGCCGGCGGTGAGACCACGTGGTTCGGCCTTGCCCGCGCGGCCTTCGACGCTGCAGGGCTCGACCCCGAACGGGTACTCCCGGTCAGCAGTGCAGACTTCGTACGCCCCGCGCCCCGCCCCGCGTACTCGGTGCTCGGACACGACGCCTGGACCGCGGCAGGACTCGAGCCGATGCGAGACTGGCAGGACGCACTGGTCGAGGCATTCCGACGAAAGGCATTCGATGACAACGCTGCGGGTGATCGTTGACGAGGTGCTCACCGAGGTGCCGGACGGCACCTCGCGGTACAGCCTCGAGCTGACAAGGCAGCTCATCGCGACGGCGCCACGCGGATGCGACGTCGAGGGCATCATCGCCGCCCACGACGACAAGGATCGTCTGCTGCTCGACCAGGTTCTGCCCGGTCTCGCGGGCCTCCAATCGCTGCCCGTCGGATCGCGAGAGCTGCGTCTGGCGTGGCAGATGGGCGTGAAGCTGCCTGTGGGCGGTGGCCTCATCCACGCGCCGAGCCTGCTCGCCCCGCTCTTCAAGCACAAGGGGCGCGGCACCCTCGAACAGACGACAGTGACCGTGCATGACGTCTCCGCGTATACCGCGCCTGATGCGGTCGGGGTCGTCGAAGCCGCGTGGCAGAAGGCCATGGTGAAGCGAGCGCGCAAGTTCGCCGACGCCATCGTGGTTCCCACCCACGCCGTCGCGGAACAGCTCGACGAGGTGGCGAGGCTGGGCGACCGCATCCGGGTCATCGGCGGAGCGCCGTCCGACACCCTGCGCGTTCCTGCCGACGCTGATGCCCGCGCCGCCGCACTGCGACTGCCCGAGCGATACGTCGCCACGGTGTCGAGCCTCGACCCCAGGCGCGGCCTGCGCGAGCTCATCGCCGCCATGGCGCATCCGCTCATGAACGGCACACCGCTGGTGGTCGTGGGCCCGGAGGAGTTCCGCGGCGAGCACGTGGCCACCGTCGCGATGGAGGCCGGTCTGCCCGAGGGCCGGGTGCGCGCGCTGGGCACCCTCGGCGACTCGGATCTCGCTGTGGTGCTCAGCAGGGCGAGCGTCTTCGCCTACCCCAACCTCATCTCGGGCTTCGGCCTGCCTGTGGTGGAGGCGATGCGTTTCGGCACCCCGGTCGTGCATTCCGATGATCCGGCGGTGGCCGAGGTCGCGTTCGGCGCAGGCGTCGCGGTGCCACGAGAGGATGCCGCCGGCTACCCCGAACGGCTGGCTCAGGCGATCTCCGCCGTGCTCGCCGACGGCGCGGTGCGCGATCGGCTGCGCTTCGCCGGCATGGACAGGGCTGCGGCCTTCAGCTGGCAGGACTCCGCCGAGCGCGTCTGGGCGCTGCACGCGGAGCTGTGACGATCCTTCGTCGTGCCCCGCTAAACTGACGTGCCGATCCAACAGCGGACCACCGCGAGCCCCCGAAGGACCATGACAGCGATCACCACGCAGCCGCGCCTCGTCGCGTTCGACCTCGACGACACGCTCGCGGCATCCAAGTCGCCGCTCTCCCCCGCGATGGCGCAGCGCCTCCTTGCGCTGCTCGACGTGGTGCCGGTGTGCATCATCTCCGGTGGCCAGTTCGGCCAGTTCTCGACCCAGGTCGTGGAGCGGCTCGCGGATGCCTCGCCCGCCGCGCTCGAGCGGCTTCACCTCATGCCCACCTGCGGCACGCAGTACTTCCGCTTCGCCGATGGCGCGTGGACCAAGGTGTACGCGCAAGACCTGAGCGATGACGAGAAGACGCGAGCGCTGACCGCCGTGGAGCAGGAGGCCAAGCGTCTCGGGTACTGGGAGGAGCAGACCTGGGGCGCGATCCTGGAGGACCGCGGCTCGCAGATCACGTTCTCGGCGCTCGGGCAGCAGGCGCCCGTCGACGCCAAGGCAGCGTGGGACCCCACGGGCGAGAAGAAGAGCGCGCTGCGCGCCGCCGTGCAGGAACTGCTGCCCGACCTCGAGGTGCGATCGGGCGGATCGACCTCGGTGGACATCACCAGGCGCGGCATCGACAAGGCGTACGGCATCGGCAGGCTGTCCGAGCTGACGGGCATCCGTCTCACCGAGATGCTGTTCATCGGCGACCGGCTCGACCCCGACGGCAACGACTACCCGGTGCTGGCGATGGGAGTTCCCACGCTCGCGGTGAGCGGGTGGGAGCACACCATCGAGGTGCTCGACGAGCTCATCCCCCGACTGGCTGCGGCGACCGCAGGCTGAGGGCTCTTCCGCGGGCCAGCAGCAGGGCGGCGGCGAGACATGCGAGCGAGATGACACCGCCCGCCAGGCTGAAGCCCGTGGCGAGGATCACCACGACACCGCAGACGGCGAGCACCGCTGAGCCGGATGCCGCGCCCCTGGAGAGCACGGGCATCCCTTTCGCGCCCTGTGCGGTCTCCCAGCGCGCCGTGACGGCGGCGACCAGCGCGACGAGCCCGAATGCGCACAGCAGCCAGACCGGACGGGTGTCCCACCACGCGACGGAGAGCGGGAGCGGGAGCGCGGCGCCCGACAGCAGCAGCGTGCCCGCCATCAGCACGAGCACCAGCATGTGCCACAGGTAGACGGTCATGGCCCTGGCGTTGATCCAGGTGGCGACGGCGTTCACCGGCCGCATGCCGTGCATCCTGCGCAGCGCAGGCGCGACCAGCTGGAACAGCGCAAGCTGTCCGACTCCGAGCAGCACCAGCGCGCCGCACGGGGGTTGAGGTCGGAGAGCAGGTCGAACGAGTACACACCGCACGTGCAGAACACGGCGAGCGCACCGTACGCGGCGAGCGCCAGAGCGGCGAGAAACAGCCGGGGACTCGGCATCCTCTTCTCCGCGAGCCAGAACCCGAGCTGCTGCACCAGCAGCCAGACGAACGCGAGGTTGATGAAACCGACGGCCGGGATGCCCGTCGCGCCCCGCACGACATCCACAGCCACCACGAGTGCGGCGAGCACCCCCACGGTCGTCCATCTGGCTCGCCTGTGCGCCGCGATGGCCGCCGGCACCAGCGCCGTGGTCAGCGCGTACACGCCCAAGAACCAGAGCGGCTGGCTCAACCGGAATCCGGCGGTCGTGACAATGCCGGCGGGCACGCCGAGGAGAGTCAGCGCTGCGAGCACAGCGACGATCGCGGAGATCGCCGCGACGGCGGGACGAAGCAGTCGGCGCATGCGCAGTGCCACATAGTCGCTCGCCGTCACGCCGTGTGCGCTCAGCGCCGTGTACTGCGTGAAGGCGGAGAACCCGCCGAGCACGAAGAACAGCGGCATGATCTGCGCCGCCCAGGTGAACGGCACGAGGCCCGGCCAGCCGTCGAGCGCGTTCTGCAGCACCGGGCCGGCCGCTCCCATCGAGACGCCGACCATGAGCGAGTGCATGAGCACGACGACGATGAGACACCACGCCCTGGCCAGATCCACGGCGCCGTCGCGACCCCTGGAGGGCGCCGGCGAGTGCTGCTGCGAACGCCGAGCCGTCTGCCGGCGATTCCGGGGTGCCGTCGGGGATGTCGTTTCGGGCTCGGGCCGCGAGTGCGGCGCGGTGAGTGTGTCGACGGTCACGGTGTGCTCTCCTCCCGGTCGGCCGGGAGGGCCGCCCGGACGACGGTACGAACGCGACATCGCTGACCGCGTCACCGCCCGGAGCCATTCGGAACCCCTACCCCGGTAGGGGCCGCTCACGCGAGAGTGCGGGTTCCGGTACGCGAGAGTGCGACTTCCTGGCCGCCGGCGTGCGACTTCTCGCGACCGAGCGTGCGGATTCTTTCCGCGACGACCGAGGCCGGGTCGATGACCGACCCGGCCGACGCCGCGGCTACTTGCCGTCGGTGTTGCAGCTCACCACCGCGAACGATCCCGTCGAGGTCTGCGTGGACTTCACGACTCCGTTCACCGTGATGGTGCAGCTGATGGTGGTCGCACCCTGAGCGGCCATCGCCGTGAGCGACATGTTGCTGAAGTCGAAGACGCCGTTCTGCTTCAGCGTCAGCTGCTTCGACCACGGGAGTGCGGCATCCGTCGCCTGTTCCTGTCCCGACTGTCCGTTGTTGATCGTGAAGTAGGTGATCGAGCTCGCGGTTGTCGCGTCGGACGTCACCTTGTACTCCACGTCGAGGGTCTTGCCGTCGGATGCCTTGTCCGAGCTCGCATCGGTGCTCGCTCCCGAGCTCGCGTCCGCGCTGGGCGCCGAGCTGCTGACGATGCTGTTGCTCGCATCGTTCAGCGCCTTCGACGCTGCGGAGAACGCCGCCGCGTACACCACGACCATGATGATGGCCAGCACGAGCGCCACTCCCGAGATGATCGTGCCCGTGATCGGCAGCCCCCTCGCGTGGCCTTTGAGAAGCAGTCCGATCACACCGAGCACCAGGCCGATCACCGCGAGCACCATGGCCGCATAGTTCGCGAACGGGATGAACGCGAAGACCAGTGCGATGATGCCCAGCACGAGGGCGGCGACACCGAGTCCGTTCGACGTCTTCGGCGCCGGAGCCGGTGCGCCCGGCTGCGGCGAACCGGCCGGCGGATAGGCACCGGGTGCAGGCGGCTGCGGAACCATGTTGTCGCTCATCTGTCTCACCTTTCGCTGACCCTGCGGGTCTCTGCTGTGGGATGCCCTCGGCGTCTCGCCGTCGGGTCATCGGCCTTCATCTGCGGCCGAGATCAGCACACCAGCGCAGCGCAGCCCTCCCCCAGGTCGGAACGGTCGAGATGCGCCGGCGGAAAGGAGGGAATCGGCGTGCGCGATTCCCCACGTCCGGAGGGCAGACCGTGTCGCCCGTGCTCCGTACGATCGGAGGCATGACTCTCGTGCCGCCACCGCCGGTCGCCGGCGTCGCGACACCACCGGCATCCCGCACCGTTGCGGCACCCTCACGCACGCGACGAGCGTGGGCGCTGACCGGATCCATCGCGTTGGCCGTGCTCTGCGGTCTCCTGGCCCTGTCCGCGGGCGGATCACACGACGCTCCCCAGGGCGCACCGCACGGCGGAGCCGCCGGGCTCATCACCGGATACGCCATGCTGGGGGTCTTTCCCATGCTGGGCGCCTCGGTGCTGCTCGTCTGGCGACACCGGGCGCCCGTCATCGTCGCCACGATCACGATGGGGCTCACCGTGGTCGTGCCGACCACGGCTCTGCCCGCTCTCGTCTGCCTTGCAGCTGTCACCTACGCGCGAAGAGGATGGCTGCGCTGGGCCTTCATCGTGGCCGCCTTCGTCGCGACGGTGGTTGCGGACTACTGGGATCTGATGGGCACGAACTCGGCGCTGGCCGCGCTCTTCGACTCGCCGCGGCAGGGCACGCCCGCTCACGCCGTGCTGCTCTGGCTGGTCCCAGTGCTGGCCGCCATCGCCGTGGCGCCGTTCGCCGCGTTCGGCATGGGGCGCCGACTGCTCTCGGAGCGGGATGCCGCACGCCGCGACTCGGCGAGCGCCCGGCACACGGTGAACGCCCTGCAGCTTCAGGTCGACCAGCAGCGCGAGCGTCAGGAGATCGCCCGCGAGCTGCACGACACCCTCGCGGCAGACCTGAGTCAGGTGGCGCTGCATGCCGGTGCCCTCGAGCTCATCGTCGGCGAAGGCGACCAACGTGCCGTGAGCGCGGCCCGCGTGGTGCGCGAGTCCACGCAGCACTCGCTCGACGACCTACGGCACATGGTGCGTTCATTGCGCGACCACGATCGTGCGATCGGCACCGGGCAAGGGCTCGGCGAGCTGCCCGCGCTGATCGATGACACGTTGCGCGGGGGACTGGATGTGCGTGCGCAAGTGCTCGTCAACGACGCCGCGTCCTGTTCGGCACGCGTCGGGCACGCCGCCTATCGCATCGTGCAGGAGGCGATCTCGAATGTGCGGCGGCACGCGCCAGGAGCGACGCTTCATCTCGATGTGCGCGGCGGACCCGCAGACGGCATCACCATCCGATGCACGAACTGGCTCGTTCCCCAGAGCGCCCCGACGAGCACGGGCGGCGGCAACGGACTCACCGGCATGAGCGAGCGAGCCCACCTCGTCGGCGGCACCTTCCTCGGCGGTGTGACACCAGAGGGAAGCTTCGCGATCACGGCGTGGATGCCGTGGGCTCCGTCCGCGCACGTCGAACACCCCGTCGGCTGAGGCGCGACCGGCCGCGTCGGCGGGCGCCCCTAGACTGGCGCGGTGGCTGAGGTCGACGACATCCGTGTGCTCATCGTCGACGACGATCGCATGGCAGCGGCCGGCATTCAGGCCATCCTCGATACCGCCGGCGACATCGATGTGGTCGGACTGTGCACCGACGGCAGCCAGGTGAGCGACGCGCTGGCACGCCATCGTCCCGATGTCGTGCTCTGCGACGTGAGGATGCCCCGGCTCGACGGCGTCGACGTCGTGCGCTCTCTCGGGGCCGCATCGAGCGCGAGGTTCCTCATGATGACCGCATTCGACGAAGACGGACGAGTGCTCGACGCGATCTCGGCCGGCGCAGCCGGCTTTCTGCTCAAAGACGAGGATCCGCGACGCATCATCGACGCCGTTCGGGCGGTGGCCGCCGGCGAATCCGCGTACAGTCCTCGCGCCGCAAGACAGCTCACGGAGTGGGGTGCAGGAATCGGGCACCTCGGAGGCTCGACGCGACGCCCGCGCGAAGCTCGATCTGCTCACGGAGCGCGAACGGGAGTACGCCAGAGCCCTGGTGAGCGGGGCATCCGATGCCGAACTCGCCGCCCGGTTCTTCGTCGCCGAGACCACGATCAAGTCGGCGCTGGCGAGCATTCGCGCCAAGTGGGGGCTGCGCACCCGCACCGAACTCGCCGTGGTCGTCGCACGCGCGGAGGCGTGAGCGTCGGCCTTCCGCCCTACCCCGCCGGCTCCACCAGACCGGTGTCGTACGCGAGGATGACCGCCTGCACCCTGTCGCGCACCCCCACCTTGGTGAAGATGCGGCTCACGTGCGTCTTGACGGTCTGCTCGGCGATGAAGAGCTCGCCCGCGACCTCCGAGTTGGAGTATCCGCGACCGATCAGCACCAGGATCTCCCGCTCCCGCTCCGTGAGCGAGTTAAAGCTGCATCGCTCGGGACGGGGACGCGGGACGCTGCGCGCTGAAGCGCTCCAGCAGCCTGCGGGTGATGCTCGGTGCCAGCAACGCGTCACCGTCGGCGACCACCCGCACCGCGTGCACGAGCTCGTCGGGCGGGGCATCCTTGAGCAGGAATCCGCTCGCGCCGGCGGCCAGCACGTCGTAGACGTAGTCGTCGGCGTCGAAGGTGGTGAGCACGAGCACCCGGGGCACGTGCGGTTCGCCACGGCTCGGGTTGACGAGTTCGCGGGTCGCGTCGATGCCGTTGAGAGTGGGCATGCGCACGTCCATCAGCACGACGTCGGGGCGCAGGCTCCTGGCGAGCGCGATCCCCTCGGCGCCGTCCGCCGCCTGCCCGACCACGTCGATGCCCTGTTGCGCGTCGAGGATCGCGGCGAAGCCCGCCCGCACCATGGCCTGATCGTCGACCACGAGAACGCTGATCGTCATTCGCCGCCCTTCGAGACGTCCGTCGGAATCGTGGCCCGAACGACGAAGCCCCCGTCGTCCGTTCGCCCCGCCGTGAGGCTGCCGCCGAGAAGAGCCACGCGTTCGCGCATTCCGCGGATGCCGTTGCCGCCGGCGTCCGGATTCGTCACGACCGCCTCCCGAGGCGCTGCGTTGCGCACCTCGATGTTCAACGTGCCGTCACCGGGTTCGAGCGTCACCAGCGTATCCGCGCCGGTCGCGTGCCTGGCCACGTTGCTGAGCGATTCCTGCACCATGCGGTAGGCGGTGAGCGAGACGACGGGGTCGAGCGCGACGCGCTCGTCGTCGGCGAGCCGGTCGTCGAGCTCGATCCGGGAGCCGGCACGCACCGCGGCGGCCACCAGTGCGGCCACCTCGGCGACCGTGGGCTGCGGAACGCCCTGGCCCGTGGCATCCTCATTGCGCAGCACCGCCAGCAGGGCCCGCATCTCGCGCATGGATGCCCTGGCCAGCCCCGCGATGTCGTCGAACTCCGCCGCGGCCTCCTCCGACAACCCCGGCAAGCGATACCGGGCGGAGGATGCCTGCACCTGGATCGCGCTCATGCCGTGCGCCACGACATCGTGCAGCTCCCGCGCGAGCTCGGTGCGCTGCTCGGCGGCTTCGCGCCGCACGAGTTCCTCGGCCGAGATGGCGCGCTCCCGCACGAGTTGCGCCCGCACCGCCGACCACTTGCCGATCAGCAGGCCGATCAGCCAGGCGACGGCGACGATCGAGACGAAGACGACGAGGTCGGCCGTGGCTTCGCCCGTGAGATCGGTCGTGGTCGGCGACGCGAGCGCGATGGCCAGCCCTCCACCGCCCGCGATCGCCACGGCGGCGAGGCCGACGAGCCATCGGGTGCGCGAGACCACGAGCACCACGGTCGCCAAGGCGATGGTGGAGGTCACCATGATGGGCCACGGACCGGAGGGCGGCGTCACGAGGGCGAAGCCGAGCACGGCGACGATGCACAGCACCGTTGCGAGCACGGGCCGCACGAGGCTGAACACCATGGAGGCCGCGAGCGCGACCGACAGTACGAGGGCGAGAACGATCGGCACACCGAAGGCGGCGGCCGACAGCGGTGCCGCGACGGCCAGAATCGTGACGGCCGCAAGGGTGACCAGGGTCCAGGCCGTGATGCGCGCCGGATCGAGCCGTGTCGGCTCCGGCTTCGTCGATGTCGTCATTCCGCCCCGATGCATTCCGGCTCGCTGGTGGCTCGAAGGCTCTCCGCCGGTGCCTCTTCGACGTCGTGCGAACGCGTTCCGACGGCCGTCGATCGAGCCGAGCGACGCGCGAGGAGTCGCATGACGAGGTCGACGATCAGGCCTGACAGCACTCCCCCGGCGATTCCGACGAGCATACCGAGCAGGGCATTGCCGTGCAGCAGATGACCGGCGAGCAGGCCGATCGCCACCGAGTAGGAGGCCCAGGTGACGCCCGCGACGATGGAGAGCAGGAAGAACTTGCGCCGGGGGAAGCCCGAGGCTCCTGCCACGAGGTTCACCGCCACCCGGCCGACCGGGATGTAGCGCGCGCTCATCAGGAAGACGGCGGGGCGGCGGGCGATGCCGCGGCCTGCGGAGTTCAGAGCTGCGCGCATGCGGCGACGGCGCATCCAGGCGAAGCGCTCGAGGCCGACGCTGCGGCCGATGGTGAAGGTCAGGTTGTCGCCGATGATCGCGCCGACGGCCGCGCAGAGCACGACGAGCACCAGGTCCGGCTGGCCGACCGAGACTGCGGCGGCCGCGGCGGCGATCACGAGCGACTCGCTCGGCACGGGCGGGAAGAAGGCGTCGACGAGCACGGCGAGCGCGATCACGAACGGCACCCACGGCGTGGAGACCACGCTCGCGATGAAGGCGTTGACGGTGTCCATGGGCATCGCTCCTCGTCTTGTCGTTCCGGTTCTGCTCCGGGGTATCTCCACCCTCCGACGAGGCACCCCGCTCGCGCGTCCCCCCTCAGGTACGGCACACCCCCTACCGTCGGGTGATCTTGCCGTGCCAAGGTGTCGTGCCGGTGTACCGACCTGGCTGCGCCAGCCGGGGGTGACCGGCCGGTTAGCCTTGCCGCATGAACCCGACAACGCCGCGCTCCGGCATCGCCGAGCGGCTCGCTCAGCTGGTGCGCGTGCCCACCGTCTCCGCCCGGCTCGATGACAGCGGACCCGAGCCCTTCGTCGAGTTCGAGCGCGTGCTGCGCGAGTGCTATCCGCTCGTGCACGAACGCCTCGAGCTCGAGAAGGTCACCGACTTCGGGATGCTCTTCCGCTGGCCGTCGGCGAGCGGCTCGACGAGCGCGCCGGCGTCCGGCTCTCCCGCCGTGCTGATGGCGCACTACGACGTGGTGCCGGTCGGCGACGAGGATGCCTGGACCCACCCGCCCTTCTCCGGCACGATCGTCGACGGCGTGGTCTGGGGCCGCGGCACGCTCGACGACAAGGGCGCCGTGTGCGTGCTGATGGATGCCGCCGAGAACCTGCTCGCCGACGGATACGCGCCGGCCCGCGACGTCTATCTCTGGCTCGGCGGCAACGAGGAGACGTACGGCAGTGCGGCGAAGGCCGCCGTCTCGCTGCTGAAGGAACGCGGCATCGTGCCGTGGCTGGTGCTCGACGAGGGCGGTGCTGTGGTGGACGAGCCGCTGGCGGGCATCCACATGGACGCCGCCATGGTCGGTGTGGCGGAGAAAGGCGTGCTCACGCTGACGCTCACCGCACGGTCGGAGCCCGGCCACGCCTCGGCGCCACCGAGGCTGAGCTCCACGGAGCGCATCGCCGCCGCCGTGGAGCGGTTGCGGCGCCACCCGTTCCCCGCGCGGATCCCCGCGGTCACGCGGGAGATGTTCCGGCGCTTCGCGGTGGGCGCGCACGGGCCGTTCCGGCTGGCCCTGCGGGTGATCGCCGCCGTGCCGTGGCTGGGCGCGCGCATGCTCGCCGCGATGGGCGGCGAGGCTGCGGCGGTCGTGCGCACGACGGTCGCGGTGACGATGCTGGGCGGCGGCACCGCGGCGAACGTGCTGCCCGAGCAGGCGTCGGCCGTGCTCAACCTTCGCATCGCGCCGGGCGAGACCGCCACGACCGCGGTTCGCCGCGTGCGCCGCATCGTGCACGACCGGCACGTCACGGTCACGGCGGAGGAGAGCCACGATCCCTCGCCGGTCTCCGCTGCGGACAGCGAGCAGTTCGCGCTCGTCGCCAAGGCCGTTGCCGGCGCCTATGACGGCATCCCGAGCATTCCCTACATCCAGATGAGCGCCACCGACGGCAGGCACTTCCACGAGATCTGCCCCGCGACCTATCGGTTCGCTCCGCTGAAGATGACGGGTGCGCAGCGGGAGAGCATCCACGGCATCGACGAGCACGTGACCGTGGATGCGCTCGAGCGGGGCGAGCGCTTCTACCGCGAGCTCATCCGGTCGTTCTGATCCGCCGACTCCACGGCCGAGACCATCGCTGACCCGTGGTCAATAAGACCCCCGCGAGTCGGTTACGCTACTGCGGCAACCCGAATCGGCGAAGGAGCCGCCCATGTCGTCGTCGTCCGCCACGACTGTCACCCGCATCAGCGCACGCTCGATCGCCGGGGTCATCGGCCTGCTGGCGTTCGTCGAGTTCACCTCCGGAATCCTGCAGGGCTACTACACGCCGCTGTACCACGACATCGCGATCCACCTCGGCGTCACCGATCCCGAGCTCAACTGGCTCGAGGCGGCGCAACTGGCGGCATCCGCGATCGCCGTTCCGGCATTCGCCAAGCTCGGCGATCTCGTCGGCCACCGGCGCATGCTCCTCATCTCCACCGGCATCACCGCGGTCGCCTCGCTCACGCTCGCGTTCTCCGGCATGTTCTGGCTGTTCCTCATCGCCTGGGCGGTGCAGGGCTTCTACACGGTGTGGCTCCCGCTGGAGATCGCCATCGTGTTCACACGCAGTCAGAGCCACGGGCGGCCGTCGGCGCTCACCCGTCGCGCCGCCGGCTTCCTGGTCGGCGCTCTCGAGGTCGGCGCCATCGCCGGCGCCTTGTCGTCGGGCGCACTCGACGGTGTGATCCCCCTGCAGATCATCCTGCTGGTGCCCGCCATCGCCGTCGTCGTCTGCTTCGTCGTCGTGCTCTTCGGGGTCAAGGAGTCGGCGGATGCCGTCGCCCGGCGGGCCACTCGCGGAGCGTTCGACACCGGCGGACTCGTGCTCGTCTCGCTCGCCCTTCTCGGGCTCACCGGAGGCCTGAGTCTGTTGCGTCTCAACGGTCCCGCCTCCCCATGGCCGTGGGTGGTCATCGTCATCGGCGTTCTGCTCTTCGTGCCGTTCTCCCTCTACGAGCTGAGGAGCAAGGGAGCCGCTGGTCGACGTGCGACTCTTCCGCTCCGCATCGTTGTGGCCGGTGTTCGTCACGGCCGGACTCTTCGGCGTGAGCGTGCTCGGCGCCCAGGTGCCGCTCTCCACGTTCGCCAGAACGGATGCCGCCAGGTACGGCTACGGGCTCGGCGCGAGTGCGAGCATGACGTCGATCCTCGTCGGCATCTACCTCATCGCGCTTGTCGCAGGCGCAATGCTGCTGCCCGTCGTCACCCGGTGGATCGCACCGCGCATCGCGCTGATCGGTGCGAGCATCCTCGTCGCCGTCGGCTACCTCTTGTTCGTGCCGTTCCACGGTTCGTACGTCGAAGTGCTGACGAACATGCTGATCGCCGGTCTTGGCTCCGGCGCCCTGGTGGCAGCCCTGCCCGCGGCGGCGGCATCCGCTGCACCGCTCGACCAGACCGGCGTCGCGACGGGCCTGACCAACTCGGTCAAGACGGTCGGCGGTGCGATCGCCTCGGCGGTCTTCGGCATCGCGCTCGCCAATCCGACGGCCTCGGCAGGCGACACCGCCGGCACTCTGGCCGGCTACTACACGGTGTGGATCGTGTGCGGCGCCACTGCCGCACTGTGCGCGGCGCTGCTGCTCTTCGTGCCGAAGCACGCCTTCGGCGACGCGCCCTGAGCGGTATCACAGGTCCCAGGCCCCAGACCATTGAGCAACTTGAGAATGGCCGATGAGCCGTTATCCTGAATCGTCCCCCCTGACCAGCTCGAATGGTGCACCGTGTCTTCTGACTTCCTCAACGACGTCGTCGTCATCGGCGGCGGCGGCCACGTCGGCCTCCCGCTCGCTATCGCTCTCGCAGATCGTGGCTCCAAGACCGTCGTCTACGACATCAACGCGACGACGGTGGAGACGATCCTGCGCGGTGAGTTGCCGTTCAGCGAGCCCGGCGCCGAACCGCTCCTGCGCAAGGCGCTGGATGCCGGTCGGCTGACCGCATCCACCGACCCGGCGGTCGTCGCGTCGGCGCGCAACGTCGTCGTCGTCATCGGCACTCCCGTCGACGAGCACCTCAACCCCGACCCGAACGCCATTCCGAAGGCGCTCATGCTCTCGAGCGACCACTACCGCGACGGGCAGCTGCTCATCCTGCGCAGCACGGTGTATCCGGGCGTCACTTCGCTGGTGGAGCGCACGATCGCCGCTCTTGGCCTCGATATCGAGGTGGCGTTCTGTCCCGAGCGCATCGCCGAGCACAAGGCGATGGAGGAGCTGTTCTCGCTCCCCCAGATCGTCTCGTCTCACACCGAGGAGGGACGCCGTCGCGCGACCGAGCTCTTCTCCACGCTCACCGAGGAGATCGTCGATCTCGAGCCCGAAGAGGCCGAGCTCGCGAAGCTCTTCACGAACACCTGGCGCTACATCAAGTTCGCGGCCGCCAACCAGTTCTACATGATGGCCAACGACCGGGGACTCGACTTCGAGCGCATCCGCCAAGGCCTCACGCACAACTATCCGCGTGCAAAGGACATGCCGGGTGCAGGTTTCGCGGCCGGCCCGTGCCTGTTCAAAGACACGATGCAGCTGGCCGCGTTCAGCGACAACAAGTTCGCGCTCGGCCACTCCGCGATGCTCGTCAACGAAGGGCTGCCGCTCTACGTCGTCACACAGCTCGAGAAGTCGTACGACCTCGAAAACCTCACCGTGGGCATCCTCGGCATGGCCTTCAAGGCGGGGTCCGACGACATCCGCTCGAGCCTGTCGTACAAGCTGCGCCGCGTGCTCAAGTTCAAGGCCAAGGCCGTGATCGCGACCGATCCGTATGTCACCGAAGAGACCGATGACACGTTGCTTCCCCTGGATGCGGTGCTCTCGAAGGCGGACATCCTCGTGATCGCCACTCCGCACCCCGAATACCGCTCCGTGCGCACCGAGAAGCCCGTCGCCGACATCTGGAACCTTCTCGGCGACGGAGTTCGCGTGTGACCGAGTCCGCTGCGCCGCGGGTCTCCATCGTCGTTCCTGCGTACAACGAAGGCGACGACATCATCGCCGGGCTTCAGCGCATCGTCGACGCCGTCACGCTCGACAGCGAGGTTCTCATCGTCGTCGACACCGAGAGCGACACGACGATTCCACCCGTGACCGCATTCCGCGAGACGAATCCGCAGGTGTCGATCCTGATCAACGACTACGGTCGCGGGCCGGCGAACGCGATCCGCTACGGCATCGACCACGCACATGCGTCGACGACGGTGGTCACCATGGCCGATGGATGCGACGACCCGAGGCAGATCGACGACCTCGTGCGCCTCGTGGAGCGCGGCGTGGTCGTCGCGGCGGCGTCGCGGTACATGGCGGGCGGTCAGCAGGTCGGCGGACCGCGCTTCAAGTCCTTCCTGTCGCGCACGGCGGGCCGCTCTCTGCACCTGTTCTGCGGCATCGGCACCAGGGACGCGACCAATTCGTTCAAGGCGTACAACAGCGAGTTCGTGCGCGAGGTCGGCATCGACAGCCGCGACGGCTTCGAGATCGGGCTCGAGCTCACGGCGAAGGCCAAGCGGCTGCGCCGGCCCGTCGCGGAGATCCCGACCATTTGGCTGGACCGCACCTTCGGCCAGTCGAACTTCCAGCTCGGCAAGTGGATACCGAAATATCTGCGGTGGTACCGCTTCGCCTATGGGCCCCAGCTCACTCTGGACGAGCTCCGGGCCAAATCGCAGACCGTCGAAGCAAAGGACAACAATTCATGACGAAGGTACTGGTCACCGGTTCGAGCGGATTCATCGGCGGTTACATCGTCGAAGAACTCCTGTCGAAGGGCTACGAAGTGGTCGGAGTCGACAACTACTCGAAGTACGGCGAGGTCAAGAAGTCGTACGACGATGACCCCAACTATCGCCTCGTGGTCGGCGACGTGCAGGACACGGCGCTCATGACCGAGCTGCTTTCCGACGTCGACCACTTCATCGCCGGCGCGGCCCTGATCGGCGGCATCTCGTACTTCCACACCTACGCGTACGACCTCATCGCTCAGAACGAGCGCATCATCGCCTCGTCGGTGGATGCCGCCCTCGCGGCACGCAAGGCGACCGGTCGCCTCAAGAAGGTCACGTACATGTCCTCCTCGATGGTCTTCGAGTCGACCGACCGCTGGCCGAGCAAGGAGGGCGACGAGCGCCTCGTGCCGCCGCCGCTGTCGTCGTACGGATTCCAGAAGCTCGCGGTCGAGTACTTCGCCCGTGCAGCGTGGGACCAGTACCAGCTTCCTTACACGATCCTTCGTCCGTTCAACTGCGTCGGCATCGGCGAATCCCGCGCACTGGGCGACGTGGAGATCGACTCCGGAAACGTCAAGCTGGCGATGAGCCACGTGGTGCCCGACCTCGTGCAGAAGGTGCTGAAGGGCCAGGATCCGCTTCACATCCTGGGCAACGGCGACCAGGTGCGCCACTACACGTATGGTGGCGACCTCGCGCGCGGAATCGTGCTGAGCCTCGACCACGAGGGCGCCTACAACAACGACTTCAACATCTCGACGGCCGAGGGCCACACGGTGACCGAGCTGGCCGACGTGATCTGGCACAAGATCAAGGGTGACGACGTCCCGCTGCGCATCGTGAGCGACCCCGGTTTCGAGCACGACGTGCAGAAGCGCGTTCCCGACGTGTCGAAGGCCAAGGAGGTTCTCGGTTTCGAGGCGACGACGACGCTCAGCGAGATGCTCGACGAGGTCATCCCCTGGATCGAGAACGCCGTCGCCGAAGGCACCATCTAGCCTCCAGGCCGCACCACCCCGGAGAGAGCGACCACCCACACGATGAGCACTGAATCGGCGACCGCCGCGGGAACGACCGCGACGACTCGAACCAACGGCACGGCATCCACGTTCCTCGTCTGGCTTCGCAGCTATCGGGGCGTCCACTATGTGATCCTCGCGGTCGCCGCGCTCTTCCTGCTGTACGAGTCGCGGCATCAGGGGCTGTTCTACGACGACTGGGATTTCGTCGACGGCGCGAACACCAACCTCTTCGCGCCGCACGTCGGCCACTGGAGCACGGTGCCGATGGTTCTCTACCTCGCTGTGCGCACGGTGTTCGGCCTCGACTCCTTCCTGCCCTTCGCCGTCATGGTGATCGTCGCGCAGCTCGGGCTGGCGACGATCATCTGGCGCATCATGCTGAAGGTGGGCGTCGCCCCCTGGATCGCCACGACCGCGAGCGCGCTGATCTGCTTCCTCGGCGCCGGTGGCGAGAACATCCTCTGGGCGTTCCAGGTCGGCTTCATGGGTGCTGCGGCGCTTGCGCTCCTCGTCATGCTGCTGCTCATGCGCGAGCGGTTCGGCGTGTGGGAGATCATCGGCGTCGTCGTGTTGTCGATCCTCGCATTGGCGACCTCGGGAACCTCGTTGCCGGTTCTTGCCGGGGCCGCCGTCGTCGGAATCGTCTACCGCGGCTTCTGGCGCACCGTCGCCGTCCTCCTTCCCGGGGCCGTGGCATACGGCGTCTGGTACGTCATCGTGGAGCTGCACAGCACAGGCAACGCCTATCACGCCAGCGGACTGTTCCAATATCTGACCCAGGCCCCGAACTACATACTCGGGATGCTCGCCGACGGCTCGGGCAAGGTGGTCGGCATCGCGGCGCTCGGGGCCGTCGGCTTCGGCCTCATGGTCATCTGGGCCATCTACCGCCTGCCGAAGGCGTCGAAGCGCTGGACGGCCGCCTACGCGTGCCTGGTCGCGGCGATCTTGTTCGCGGCGCTGACCGCATACTCGCGGCTGAACCTCGATGTGCCGACATCGGGACGATACGTGTTCCTGACGACCGTGCTGATGCTGCCCATGGCGATGCTCGCGCTCACGGCGGTTCAGACGCGCGTCGGGCTCCCTCTGATCGGCTCGGTCGTCGTGGTCGCGCTGCTCGTCGGATACAACTTCACGCAGTTGCTGCCCGTGCTCCAGGGTCGCGCGTCGGCGGTCGCCGAGACGAAACAGGAGTTCGCCGCAACGGCTTCCCTGATTCGATCAGGAGCCTCGCTCGACCCGTCGGCGAAGCCCGCCCCGCGATTTGCGCCACAGGTGTCCGTGCGTGACATCCAGCGCATGGTCGACAACGGATGGATGCATCCGGGCAGCTTCGACGCTGCGGCCATGCTCACGGTGCGCGCGGCTCTCGACGTGACGATCACCAGCGCCGATGCGCCGAACACGACAGCCGGCTGCACATGGCTGCCGGATGGATCGAACAGCGTCGACCTGGGCTCCGGCGCCACGATCAAGGCTCCGGGATCCACGCAGATCCAATACGTGCTGACGGAAGGCACGACGGTGTCCAATCCGATCACGGGCACGCTTGCGAGCGGTTGGAATCGCCTGAAGACGACGCACGGCAACGTGCGTGTGGTCGGAACGGCGAACACCGTGCTGCTCTGCGGATCACGGCACGAGCTGACGTCCCCGGGCCAAGGGTGACGACAGGCACTGTGGAGCACTCTCGCCCTTCTGACGGGAGTGTTTCCGGGCCGCGCGGCCCCTTGCGTGTCCGATTCGAGCGGCTCGTCGCCCGGCTCTGCGCCGCGCGAAGCATCTCGGTCTCGCCGAGCCTTCGCGGGGCTGCGCTGTACGCCGGCCTCTTCGTCGTCGGGTTCCTGCTCGCCTACTTCAGGCTGCCGCCCTCGTCGAGCGAGCACATGTGGCAGGAAGACGGCAACGTCTTTCTCGCCCAGGCGATGCAGCATCCGTTCTTGGTCGCCCTGTTCGAGCCCTACGCGGGCTATGGACACCTCGTTCCACGACTCGTCGCCGCCCTGGCCGATCTCTTCCCGCTGGTGCACGCCCCACGTGTGATCGCCGTCGTCATGGCGCTGTTCCTCGCAGCGCTCGCCGCCGGGATCTTCTTCCTGCTCGCTGCACACCTGCGAACGATCACCGCCCGAATTCTCGTCTGGTGCCTGGTCGTCGCGGCACCGGTCGCGGGCCTGGAGATCGCGCTCAGCGCGGCGAACGCGCAGTGGTACCTGCTCTTCGGTGCGTTCATCGCGGTGTTCGCGCGGCGCGAGGGAGTGGTCGCGACCGCGATCTCGGCCGCAATCCTCATCGCCGCCGTCGGATCGAGTCCGCTTGCGCTCGTGGTGTTCGTGCCGCTGGTACTCATCCGCACCCTGGCGCTGAGGGGACGCGGCGACATCGTCATCGCCGCGTCGGCCGTGCTCGCCGGCATCTTCCAGCTCATCGTCATGCTTCGCGGCACCAGGCAGCTCCATGCCCTTCGCAGCGCCTGGGCGATCATCAAGACGTATCTCGTCGATGTGCAGGACGTCGGCTGGTTCGGTCCGCTCTGGATACATCAGGCCGCCTTCATGATGCCGGCCCTGATCGCCCTCGGCGTGCTGCTGACTCTTGCTGCGTTCTGGATCTCTTGGATGCTCCGTCGCTGGTCGACCCTGCCGCTCAGCGCTCTCGTCGTCGGCGCCGCATACTTCCTCGCCATCGTGGTGCTGTCCGGCTATGCGTACACCGATCCCGATCAGATGCTTTTCATCGGCGTGGGCAGCCGATACTTCGTGTTTCCGATCATGGCGACGTCGCTGATCATCGGAACCGGGGTGGACCGCCTGATCGCAATACGCACCCGGCGCAGCATCGCGCTCGCCGTCGTCGCGATCCTGCTCACGCTCAGCGTCATCGTCGTGAACTATCGGGCGTTCGATCAACGTGCCAGATTCCTCAGCCGATGGCCGGTCTGGTCCGCTGCCGTCGAGCACGCCCGCGCCACGTGCCTCGACGATCCCACCAAGTCCGTCTACGTCATCGGCGGCCCGCAGTTCAGCCCGTTCGACTCCTTCCACATCCCCTGCGACGTGCTGGAGGATCATCGATGACCGGAACGAACCGCTACTTCTTCGGCGTCGCCGGGGGCGCGATGGACTTCTGCACGAGCGAGTGGATCTGCGTGTAGTTCGGGTCGCTCGGGTCGACGGTGGGCGGCACCAGTTCGAGGTTGTGCTGCTGCAGCGAGCGCGTCTTCATGCCGAGATCCGCGAAATATCCGATCATCGACTGCGGTATGTCGGTCTTCACGACCTGCGAGCCGGCTTTCGCGATGTCCTGGAACTTCGTGGCGACGGTGAGCGGCGTGAACTGCTTGAGGATGGCATCCTCGAGCACGCGCTGCCTCGCCATGCGGTCGTAGTCGCTTGTCGATTCGCGTGACCGTGCGTACCACTGTGCCGTGTAGCCGTTCATGTGCTGCACGCCGGGGTAGATCCACCCCGTCACGCCGTTGCCCTGCGCATCGCCGCCGATGGGGAGCTTCTCCTTGACGTCGATGGTGACCCCGCCGAGGGCATCCACCAGCTGCGAGAACCCCTCCATGTCGATGAGCACGTAGTACTGGATCTTCAGCCCTGTGACGCCTTCGAGCGCATCGCGCATCGCTTCGATGCCTGGCTGACTGTTCTCCTTGGTGGCGTCGGGATAGAGCTTCGGCTTGTACAGCTCCACCTCCGTGTAGATGGAGTTGAGCTGACACACGTCGACGTCGCAGGTGTCGTTGTACCCGTAGCCGTTCGGGTAGATCTTCTTCATCGGCGAACCGTCGCTGAACGGCACGGGGTCGAGGTCGCGGGGCACGCCGATCGAGACGGCCTCCCCCGTGTTCGCGTCGATGCTCAGCACCGACATGCTGTCCGGCCGCATGCCGTCACGTCCGGGACCAGCGTCTCCGCCCAACAGCATGATGTTGTAGCGTCCGTCGATCGGCGCCTGGGGTGCGGCGGCGGAGAAGATGCCCGACAGCGCCCCGCGTGCGCTTCCCGCGACCACGGCGCCGTATGCTGCCGTCCCCGAGACGGCGACGAGCAGCACCACGGCGAAGGCCGCGATGCCCGCACGTGCGGAGGGGCGCGCCTTCACGAGGCGCACCAGGCGCAGAGTGTCGAGCGTCAGCACCACCCACAGCACGGCGTAAAGCAAGAGTGCGATCTGCACCAGCCAGAGCACCAGAGTCTGCGTGAAGATCTCGACGACGAGCATGGGCTTCACGATCGCCGTGACCAGCACCGCGAGCGCCAGGATCCACAGCACGAACGTCGTGATCAACCCGAACCGGCCCAGCTTGCGGTTGCCGGCGAGCACCTGTGCGCTGCCTGGCATCAGCAGGTTGAGCACGACGAGCCACCATCCCCGCCGCGTCATCACGTCGCGGGAACCCGTGTTCGGGTGCCGAATGGGGCTGGCGATCGTCATAGCGATGCTTTGAGGTCGGCGTTCTTCTGTTCGACGAGGTCGATGAGGCCGGCCGCGTAGTCGGCGAGCCGGGTGGCGAGCGCGGCGTCAGCCGTGCCGAGGATGCGCGCCGCGAGAATGCCCGCGTTCTTCGCTCCCCCGATGGCGACGGTCGCGACCGGGATGCCGGCGGGCATCTGCACGATCGACAGCAGCGAATCCATCCCGTCGAGCCTTGACAGAGGCACGGGAACGCCGACGACCGGCAAGGTGGTGACGGAGGCCAGCATGCCCGGAAGAGCGGCCGCGCCACCCGCACCGGCGATGATGACGCGGATGCCGCGGGAGGCGGCATCCTTGCCGAACGAGATCATCTTCTCCGGCGTGCGGTGCGCGGAGACGACCTCGACCTCGTACGGAATGCCGAACTCGTCGAGCGCTTCCGCCGCGGCCTTCATGGTCGCCCAGTCGGAGTCCGATCCCATCACGATGGAGACGGACGGCTGCGCCGAAGACTCGGGCTCGGATGACACGGGCTCAGTGTGGTTCTCGCTGGGCATGTCGTCCAGGCTAGGACACGTCGCTCGGCATTTCGGGGAGGCGGGGCGCGCCCGCTCGGGTTATCCCTCGAAGAACGCTGCAGCACCTCGGGCCTGGTAGGCGACCTCGTCGAGATCGTCGCCGCACACGGTCACGTGACCCACTTTGCGTCCTGGCCGCGACACCTTGTCGTAGCTGTGGAACTTGGCCGTGGGATGCTCGCGCATGGCCTCCGCATACCTGTCGACCATGGTCGCGCCGTCGGGTCCTCCGAGCACGTTGATCATCATCGACCACGGCCGCAGCGTGCCCGTCACGCCCAGAGGCAGATCGAGCACTGCGCGCAGGTGCTGCTCGAACTGGCTGGTCGTGGATCCGTCGATGCTCCAGTGGCCACTGTTGTGCGGTCGCATCGCCAGTTCGTTCACGAGCACCCGGTCGTCGGTCGTCTCGAACAGCTCGACCGCGAGCATCCCCGTCACGCCGAGCCCCTCGGCGATGCGCACCGCGATGTCCTCGCTCAACTCCGCGACGCGCCCCGCGGATGCCGGCGCCGGCGCCACGACCTCGGCGCAGATACCGTCGCGCTGCACGGTCTCCACGACCGGCCACGCGACGATGTCCCCGCTCGGCCTGCGCGCCACCTGCTGAGCGAGCTCGCGCCTGAAGTCCACGAGCTCCTCGACGAGAAGGGCGCCGCCGTTGCCGTCCTCGGCGAGTGCCGTGAACCAGTCGTCCGCGTCGGTCGCGCGCTCCACGACGCGCACGCCCTTTCCGTCGTAGCCGCCACGCGCGGTCTTCACGACGGCGCGGCCGCCGTGGTCGGTGAGAAAGACATCCAGTTCGGCCGGCGTCTCCACTGCTGCCCAGTCGGGCACGGGCAGTCCCAGTTCCGAAAGCCTGGCCCGCATCAGCAGCTTGTCCTGGGCGTAGAGCAGGGCGTCGGGGCCGGGGTGAACGGGGATGCCCTCGTCGACGAGCGCACGCAGCACCGGCTGCGGCACATGCTCGTGGTCGAACGTGACGACGTCGACGGTGCGCGCGAAGGCCAGAACGGTGTCGACGTCGTGGTAGTCGCCGACTCCGGATGCCGCCAGCCTGGCCGACATCCCCTCGGCTTCCGCGAGCACGTCGATCGTGATCCCCAGCTCGAGTGCCGCGGGGATCATCATCCGCGCGAGCTGTCCGCCACCGATCACACCGACTGTCTTCGCCACTCAGGAAGCTTATCCGGCGCTCCCGCGATGGAAGCGCTCCGAGACGAACGTAGAATCATCGAGGCAATCCGACAGAACGGCGTCTCGTGCGACTCATCAAGTACCTCTACGAGAGGTTTGTGCGCTACGCGCTCAAGTTCGGCGTGGTCGGCATCGTCGGCTACGTCGTCGATGTGGCGATCTTCAACATGCTCCGGCTCGGAGCGACAGGGTCCGGCCACTTCTTCCAGAGCCCGCTGGGCGCGAAGATCGTCTCGGTGGCGATCGCGACGCTGGTCACCTGGTTCGGCAACCGGTATTGGACCTTCCGCGAGAACCGGCGCAAGAACTTCCTGCTCGAGCTGCTCGAGTTCACCGTGATCGCGATCGCCGGACTCGGGATCAGCCTGCTCTGTCTCTGGATCTCGCACTACGTTCTCGGCTTCACGTCGCTGGCAGCGGACAACATCTCCGCGAACGTGATCGGACTCGTCCTCGCCACGCTCTTCAGATTCGTGATGTACCGCTACTGGGTTTACGGAAACCACCGCAAAGACGGGCTCGCCGCCCGAAAAGAGCGCGAGGCCGAGGCGGCCGCCATGGCGATCTTCGAGAGCAGCGCCTCTGCGAGCGAGGATGCCGCCTCGCTCTGAGCTCGCAGAGCCCCGCCTTCATCGAAGCATCTGGGCGGCTTCTCAGCGGTCCTTGGAAAGCCCTCAGCCAGCACAGACGAACTGCAAGTCATCCCACGGGGTCGCCGGATACTCTCGCAGAGCACGAAAGTGCACCGACCACGAGGAGCGCAGCCGATGGCAGCCGAGGCACCCGCGACAGCCCCACCGAGGGCTGCCCGTTCTCGCTGGAGTTCGCAGCTTCTCCAGCTGATCAAGTTCGGCGCGGTCGGGGGCGTCGGTGTCGTCGTGAACTTCGTCGTGTTCAACGCGCTCTGGCTCACCGTGTTCAATCCGTCGCGCATGCCGCACGGCCCGATCCTCGCCACCATCAGCGCCACCCTCGTGGCCATCGTCGTGAACTGGCTCGGCAACCGCTACTGGGCGTTCGCTGCCGACAGGCAGAGCAACACGACGCGCGAGGGCATCGAGTTCTTCCTCGCCAGCCTCATCGGCATGTGCGTGCCGCTCGTGTGCATCGGCGTCTCGCGCTACGTGCTGGGCTTCCACTCCCTGCTGGCGGACAACATCGCCAACAATGTCGTCGGTCTCGCTCTCGGCACCCTCGTGCGGTACCTGCTCTACAAGTTCTGGGTCTATTCGCCGCGCCGCGCCGCCCGATTCGCCGCCCGGCGCCCGGCCGCCATCGAGGCCGAAGACGAGGCCCTCGTCCCGTAGCCTTCAGGCTCGCTGCGCACCGTTCGGCTGCGTTCCATCGACGGCCGGTGCGCTCCCCGTCGTCCACCCGGGCGGATAGCTGCGCTGACTGTTCTCCATCAGGTCGTGCAGCGCCTCTGTGACCACGGCTGCACGGGGCACGTCGCGCAGCCGAGCCACGGTCTTCTGATCCATCGCGCCGACCGTGATCGTTCCCGTGCGGAAGATCCGCTGCAGCCATGAGGTGCGCAGCGTCACGGTGTATCCATGACTGTGAAGCAGTTCTCGGCGCTCTCGCACGAACAGTCCGGAGCGCACGATCAGGCGACGGGTCGTGACCGTATAGCGGGTCGTCATCCATTCCAGCAACGGCAGCAGGAACAGCAGAACCGACAACACGCCCGCGCCGACCCAGACCACGGCCCCCACCCAGCCCGGAAATGCAGACCCGAAGTAGCCGGCAGCAGCGCAGACGGCGATGAGGGCGAGCGACGGCCAGACCATGCGCCGTGCGTGCTGACGCAGCCGCGCCACGACACGTTCGGTGGGCGGCACCCGGTAGCCGTCGGTCAGTGCCATAGGCCCATTAATACCGCAGGTGGGTCACATCCCCTGCCGCGACCGCCGTGAGCCGCCCATCGACATCCACCACCAGACGTCCGTCGTCGTCCAGGCTCCGCGCCACTCCGGAGAGCGTATCGGCACCGGGCAACTCGACCCGCACGCTCTTGCCCAGAGTCGAGCAGTCGGCGCTCACCGCGTCTTTGATTCCGCCGACCACGGCATCTCCGGATGCGGCGCCGAATGCCTCGTACAAAGACCGGAGCTCGGAAAGATAAGCGGCAAGCACCGCATCCGCATCGTGGGCCGCACCCTCCAGCAGCAGCGACGTGGCGGTCGGAACGGGAAGATCCGTGCTCGAAAGGGTGAGGTTCACCCCCGAGCCGACGATGACGGCGTCGTCGTCGACGACCTCGCAGAGGATGCCGCACACCTTGCGCCCCGCGATCAAGACGTCGTTCGGCCATTTGAGCTCGGTCGTCGCGCCAAGAATCCGCAACGCGCGCGACATCGCGAGACCGGCGAGAAGAGGCAGCCAACCCAAGGCGTCCGCCGACCGTATCCCTGCGGACGTCGGACGCAACAGCACCGAGACCGCGAGCATCGTGCCGTCCGGAGCCGTCCAGACCCTGCCGAGCCGCCCCCGCCCCGCGGTCTGCACGTCGGTGGCGAGAACGCTGAACTCCGGCCATGCGGAGGAAGGTTCCGACCGTACGAGGGCGGCCAGTTCGTCGTTGGTGGAGGTGGAGCGTTCTCGCCACTCCAGCTTCGAGGCACTCGCGTTCGCTCGTCTCAGATCCATGGCTCCATTCTGGGCACACGCAGCCGCTTCCACCCGGTGGGCGCCGACTCCGTGCTTATCCTGAACGGGAATGTGCTTCGCGACACTGGGGGGAACAGAGCGATGCGACAACCCGAACACGCACGTCGACGTCTCGTCTCGATCGGCGTGTGCTGTCTCCTCGCGTGCACGGCGGGCCTGGCGACCTTCGCCGCTCCCGCGAACGCCGAGACTCCCGTACCGACACCGACGGCCTCGGATGGAGCCCCGGCAAGCCCCTCGACGCCGACACCGACAGGCGTGCCGTCGCAGGTGCCCTCGAGCGTACCGACCACGAGCAGTCCGGATGCCGTCAAAGACGAGACCCCTTCTCTCGCCCAGATGAACGCCGCACACGACCACACGATGGGATCGACGGTTCCCGAGCACACCACGGCAGTCACACAGAGCGCACAGTCGGCACCCGCACCGTCGCAAGACGAATCCGGTCCGGTTCCGCCGCAGCCGAGCCAGAGCGACGCACCGAGCGCCGCGGGGACGTCGACGGACAGGTTCGCAGCGGCATCCTTGATCAAGGCCGCCGTTCCCTCCGGAACTCTCGGACTCGACGTCAGCGGCTGGCAGACTCTCAGCCGCGCGAACTGGACGACGATCTACAGCCAGGGGGCGCGGTTCGCCTATGTCAAGGCGACAGAAGGCACGACGTACACCAGCAGCCAGTTCTCCGAGCAATACAACGACTCGTATGCCGCGGGTCTCATCAGGGGCGCATACCACTTCGCGACCCCCGACACCTCGTCCGGCACCGCGCAAGCGACGTACTTCGTGGCGCACGGCGGCGGGTGGTCCGCCGATGGCAAGACCCTGCCGCCGCTCCTCGACATCGAATACAACCCCTACGGCGCCACCTGCTACGGGCTCTCCCAGGCGCAGATGGTGTCGTGGATCACCGACTTCTCGAACACCGTGCAGGCACTCACCGGCCGCCTGCCCGCCATCTACAGCACGACCGACTGGTGGACCCAGTGCACGGGCAACAGCGGAGTCTTCGTCAACAACCCGCTCTTCATCGCCCGATACACGTCGAATGTCGCCGGTGGTCCGGGCACGCTTCCGGCGAGCTGGTACCAGTACACGTTCTGGCAGTTCGCCGACTCCGGAACCTTTCCAGGTGACCAAGACGTCTTCAACGGCTCGCTCCTCGACCTGCAGACGTTCGCGGCCACGAATCCGGTGAAGACCACTCAGCCTGCGGTTGCGCCGTCACTCGGAAGGAACGTGGCCCTCGCGGAGACGACCGCTGGCAAGGTCTACCTCTTCTGGAAGGGCAACAACGGTGACCTCTGGATCAAGACCAAATCAGGGTCGTCGTGGTCGGCGTCCACGGATACCGGGAGGTGGATCGGCCCTGGCAGCGGACTCAGCGCATCCGTCAATCCATCCGGCAGCTTCGTCGTCATCTGGCGGGGGGCGATGCCGGGATCTGGATGACGACCAGCACGAACGGCTCGAGCTGGTCGTCGCTGAAGGAGATCCCTGCCGCGGGCCCGACGGCGACGCCCGGCGCACCCGCGGTCGCCATCGCCGCCAACGGAACGATCTACGTGTTCTGGAAGGGCCAGAACAACCGCCTCTATCAGGCTGTGGGAAGCCCGACCGGAACCTGGTCCGGTTACATCTCGCTCGGTGCCGATATCGGTCCGGGCACCGCGCTGTCCGCAGGCATCGACCAAGCCGGCTGGACCTATGTGTTCTGGCGCGGCGGCGACAGCAACCTGTGGGAAGCGAACTGGACGGGCCATTCGTGGACCCTCCAGCACAAGATCCCCGCAACAGGCAGGGCGGGCGGAGTCCAGTCCGAAGTCGGAGTCGCCGTCACACCGGATGCCGTGCAGTACGTGTTCTGGCGTGGCCTGGACAAGCGCCTTTACCAGGCCATCTGGGATGGCCACGCGTGGCGCGGGTACTACTCGCTGGGTGCGAATGTCGGCCCGGGAACCGCGGTGTCGGCGTCGCTCGACGGTAAGAACGCGACCTCCGTGTACTGGCAGGGCGGCGACAACGGAATCTGGGGCGCGTATTGGACCGGCTCCAGCTGGACCGGTGCTCAGTCGGCTCCCGCCGGTTGATGTTCGGCGCCGGATGCCTCATCCCCTGCCGGACCCGAAGCATCCGACGCCGGTTTTTGTGCACTTCCCTCAACGAAGTGCGCCGAACACCTGCTTGTAAAGTGAACGGGTGACCGACATCTCCACCTCCGACGCCACCGGTGCCGCCGAGGCCACGGCCGACTCCGCACCTGACACGACCACAGCCGGTCGCATCGCCGACCTGAAGGCTCGCTACCACGAAGCCGTGACGGCGAGCGGCCAGGCCGCCATCGAGAAGCAGCACGCCAAGGGCAAGCTGACGGCGCGCGAGCGCATCGACCTGCTGCTCGACCCCGGCTCGTTCGTCGAGTTCGACGAGTTCGTGCGCCACCGCACGCACGCGTTCGGCATGGAGAACAAGCGTCCATACGGCGACGCCGTCGTGACGGGCGTCGGCACCATCCACGGCCGCCAGGTCGCCGTCTTCAGCCAGGACTTCACCATCTTCGGCGGGTCTCTCGGCGAGGTCGCCGGAGAGAAGATCATCAAGGTCATGGACCACGCGCTGAAGACGGGTGTGCCGATGATCGGCATCCTCGACTCCGGCGGCGCGCGCATCCAGGAGGGCGTCGTCGCGCTGGGCAAGTACGGCGAGATCTTCCGGCGCAACACGCAGGCGTCCGGGGTCATCCCACAGCTGTCCATCGTGATGGGGCCGGCAGCAGGCGGCGCCGTGTACTCCCCCGCGCTCACCGACTTCGTGATCATGGTCGACAAGTCGAGCCACATGTTCGTCACCGGCCCCGACGTGATCAAGACCGTCACGGGCGAAGACGTCGGCTTCGAGGAGCTCGGCGGTGCGCTCACGCACAACAAGATCTCCGGTGTGAGCCACTACCTCGCCTCCGACGAGCAGGATGCCCTCGACTACGCCCGCGCGCTGGTCAGCTTCCTGCCCGACAACAACCTCACCGACCCGCCGGTCTACGAGGCCGAGGCGGAGCTCGAGATCACGGATGCCGACCGCAAGCTCAACGAGATCATCCCCGACTCCCCGAATCAGCCCTACGACGTGACGACGATCATCGAGCACATCGTCGACGACGGGGACTTCCTCGAGGTGCAACCGCTGTTCGCACCGAACATCGTGATCGGGTTCGCCCGTGTCGAGGGCCGTTCGGTGGGCATCATCGCGAACCAGCCGAACGCGATGGCGGGCACGCTCAACATCGACGCAGGTGAGAAGGCCGCCCGCTTCGTGCGCTTCTGCGATTCCTTCTCCATCCCGATCCTCACCCTCGTCGACGTGCCCGGTTATCTGCCCGGCACCGACCAGGAGTGGACGGGCGTCATTCGTCGCGGGGCCAAGCTGCTGTACGCGTACGCCGAGGCGACCGTTCCGCTGGTCACGGTGATCACGCGCAAGGCCTACGGCGGCGCCTACATCGTGATGGGCTCCAAGCAGCTCGGCGCCGACATCAACCTCGCCTGGCCGACGGCAGAGATCGCGGTGATGGGCGGCCAGGGCGCGGTGAACATCCTGTACCGCGGCGAGATCAAGCGCGCTGAGGAGGCAGGCGAAGACGTGGCCGCCGTGCGCACGCAGCTCGCCAACGAATACCTCTACAACGTGGCCTCACCGTTCCTCGCCGCCGAGCGCGGCGAGCTCGACGGCGTGATCGAGCCGGCCGCCACGCGCATCTCCGTCATCAAGTCACTGCGTGCCCTGCGCACGAAGCGAGCCACGCAGCCGCCGAAGAAGCACGGGAACATCCCGCTGTGACACCGGCATACGTTCAAGCGCCCACCGCGTCGCGAGGCTGAGGGGAGGCATCCATGGCCAAGCACAGTTCGGAGCCCGAGGTGGATGCCTCGCAGCTCGTCTTCCACACCCGCCATCTCTCCGAGGACGAGATCGCGGCCGTCACAGCGGTGATCACGGCCGCGCTGCGCGAGCAGGCGTCGCGCGAGGAGCCCACAGAGGATGCCGCGCCGTCAGCATGGCAGCGCGGCCGCCGCAACCTGCGCATGCCGCTGACGCGCGGAGCGGGTGCCTGGCGCAGCTGGGGCTGATCCCCGGCCATCCGCCGCCACGGACGGCAGCCCCGAGGTGTCTGCGAGACACGAAGGGTCGAGCCGGAAGCGAGGCCGTACCCCGAAAAGGACAGTCTGCCTCGAGTGAGCAACCGGTTGCCGTGGGAATTGTCCCCCGATTGTCCCCCTAAATGACGACTTTTCCCCTTGCGGAGGTCAGGTCATTATTGATGTTGCTAGGTGTCTCTCATCTGAGATTCACCGCCATTCATTCGCCGACTAGGGTAAGCGGGCGAGTGTTTTGGGGGCGAGTCGGGGCGATATTCGGGTTGTCGCCCCGACTCGGGGTCTTCCGAAGGGGGCCGGTCTTCACGACCGGCCCCCTTCGATGTCTCCGGTCACTTCTGGACTGCGCCGCGGGATCTCCAGCCACAGTTCGACCTCGTCGTCAGCACCCTCGGACTCGGCGGCCGCTTCATCGAGAGCATCGCGAGGGCGAGCCGCGTCGTGCGTGCCGGTACCCGGACCGCCGCCGGTGCGCAGCCCCACGACCGTGACGGCCACCGGAGAGCCGCTTTCGACGGTGCGCACGATGAGCTTGTCCGCTCTCGAGCGCTCGAGCGCTTGGGCGAGGCTCGAGTGGATGCGCTGAAGGTCGTCGTCGTGGGTCTCGTCGAGTCCCCCGTCGTCGAGCAACACGACCGTGGCCCCGCGTCTGCGCGCCTGCATCACGCGATCGCGCACGGCGTCGTCGAGCAGGGAACGCCCGCGGATGTCGTCGCGCATCGACGCCTCCAGCAGCAGGCACTCCGCGCGTTCGTCTGGGGTGAGCATCCCACCGCGCTCGGCGATGCTGATCAGCAACGGCGCCGCCCTGCGATACGTCTCATCGAGACGGCGCTGACGTTCGATGACGTGCGCCTCCTGCTCGGCGTGCCACTCGACGACCTGGCGTTCGGCGCGGGCGAACCGCGTGGCATCCCGCGTCATCGCCCCGAGCGCCCTGGTCACGACCGCCGCCGCCACCACCCACACCACGCTGCCAATCACACCGTAGGTGCCGAGAGCGATCACGCCCGCGAAGGCGATGGTGTGCACCACGAGGAACGCGATGCCGAACCAGGCGAAGATGTTGCCCCGACGCACCACGACGATCGTCAGCAGAGTTCCGATCGCGGCGACGTACCAGGTGGCGTAGCCCGTCTCTTCGTGCGTGTCGAGCTGGCTCGCGACCAGAACGGGGACGGCGATCGAGACGGCGAGGTCGAACGCCGCGATCCAGGTGGCGAGCACGAGCCGGCGCACATCGGCCAGCGACAGCACCGTGGCCACCGCGTAGAAGCAGAGCGCGACGATCACCGGCGCGGGGTGCGCGTAGAGCCCCATCGACGTGATGCCGAGCACCACGTGATACGCGGAGAACAGGGCGGCGAGCACGACCATCACGCCGCGCGAAACGGTGATCATTGCTGGTCCGCCTCGTCGTCGGGCAGCCAGCTGAGCCGCACGGTCGTTCCGCGTCCCGGTTTCGAGTCGATGGATGCCTCGCCCCCGGCGAGCGCCACCCGCTCGCGAATCGAGACCTCGAGCCCGAGTCGCTCCGGAGGTATCGACGCGATGTCGAATCCGCTCCCGTCGTCGGAGACCACGACCACGACTCCCCCGCCGTCGGTGGCCTCGACCCGCAGGCTGCGCCGCACGAGCACGCCGCCAGCGTGCTGTGCGCTGTTCACCATGGCCTGCACGGTCGCCGAGTACAGCGCCTCCGCGACGCTCACCGGAATGAGCGCGTCGACGGTCGCCCTCGGCACGATCGAGAAGGGCACGGTGAACGACCGGGCCGCCGAGATGATGCGGTCGCGCAGCCGGTCGACGGGAATCGCGTCGAGTGAGCGACCGGGGTTGGCGAGCGGAGCCGACGAGTCGAGGTGGCCAAGGGCATCCCGTGCCATCGACGAGGCGATGGCCATGGCCTCCGGGGTCCTGGCGTGCGCGGCGGAGAGAAGCGTCGTGAGCACGCTGTCGTGCACGATGGCATCCACCTCGACGCGCTCGGCCTCGAGCGCGTGAGCCCGCACCGCCACCTCGTAGCGCTCGAGCGCGGCCGCCTGACTGACGTCCACCTGCGTGGCCGCCTGCCTGAGCATGGTGACGATCGCGAGCAGGATGGAGGCGAAGATCACGGCGTAGAGCGCGTCGAGCACGGCGATCTTCTCTGCGACGGCGCCGGAGGTGAGCACGAGCACCACGGCGTAGAGCGCGGGCGCGAGGATCGTGTACACCGCGGCCCACACGAACGGCATGGCGATCGCCGCGCACGCCGTCGCGACCGTGAGCAAGAACCACAGCCATGGCCGAGTGTCGTCGAAATAGGTGGTGTCGGTGATTCCGCCGTCCCAGAACGCGAGCGCCACGAGGTAGCCGACGCAGAATGTGATCGCGGCAGAGCGCACGGTGCGCCCGACGATCGAGGCCACACCCAACCACGCCAACGAGGCGAACAGCACGGCCGCCACCGTCACGGTGTACACCGTGCCCAGGTGGCGGGACTGCACGATGATCTCCGGGATCACCTGCAACCCGAAGACCCAGCTGAACCCGGCGACGGCCCGGGCTGCGAGTCGCTCGACCCGTGCCCTGGTCAGCGGGTTGGCCGTGGCGACCGGTCTCGGCCCGGGCGCGGCCCCGAGGTCAGCGCTTGCCATCCGAAGCGCCGGGCAACGCCGTTCCGTCGGGGGCGAGACCTGGCAGGATGCCGTCTTCGACCGCCCGGCGCAGCAGGTCGACCTTGGTCGGCGCCGGCCGTCCGACCTCCACGTACTTCGTGCGCACGCGATCCAGGTATTCGCGCGCCGTCGAGTGCGCCACGCCGAGCTGCTCGGCGACGGCCTTCAGCGGCAGACCGGAGGCGTAGAGGTGCAGCACGTCGCGTTCCCGACGACCGAGCTGGGCTTTGGTGAACTCGCTGTCCGCGTCGATGGCGCTCGCCCAATCGAGGTTGTTGAGCACCTCGCCGGCAGAGACGAGCTTGATGGCCGCAATCAACGATGTGGTGGGCGACGACTTCGGGATGACCCCTGCCGCACCCGCCGCGAGCGCCTCGCGCACACTGGCGACCTGGTCGGCGATGCTGTGCACGAGCACGCCTGCACCGGTCGCCTGCACGCGCTTGACGTTCTCCGTGATGCTCGAGCCGTCACCGAGCGACAGATCGAGCACGACGACATCGCAACCGGAGTCGGGCATCGAGTCGAGCACGGCACTGACGGTGGCGCCTGCGGCCACCACGTCGTACCCGGCGTCCCGGCACGCGGCCTGGAGACCGAGACGAACCGATTCGTGATCGTCGACGATCCCCACCCGCACCATGGACTTCATGCTAGCGAGCCGATGGCCCGGCACCGTCGGGACATCCCCCGGAGTGGGCCAACGGGGCGTGACGGACGCCGGGTGCGCCGCGAGGAAGGCCCGGGAAAGCCCCTGCGCCTGCGCCTCAGTCGGCGCGCACCAGCGAAGCCACCATCTCCACGTGGTGGGTGTGCGGGAACAGGTCCAACGCCCTTGCCCCTGCAAGCTCGTATCCGCGCTCCCGAAGCCAGCCGAGGTCGCGGGCGAAGGCGACCGGGTCGCACGCCACGTAGACGAGCTGGGCAGGCGCGAGACCGGCCAGCAGCTCAACGGTTTCGCGGCCGGCTCCGCTGCGAGGCGGATCGAGCACCACCGTGCCAGCTCGAAGGCGGGCGCGCTCTCCTGCACTCGACCGCGTCGCGAGGTCGCGCAGGTAGTGCTCGACCCTCGCCGTGACGGTCTGCGCACCGATCCAGTCGGCCAGGTTCGCCGCGGCGTGATCGGTGGTGTTCTCGTCGGACTCCACACTCGTGATGCGCGTTGTGGGACCGAAGCGGTCGCCGATGGCGGCGGCGAGCAGCCCCACGCCGCCGTACAGGTCGAGGTTGAAGGCCCTTGGGTCGAAGAGCGAGTCGTCGACCGCACCCTGCACCGCGGCGGTCAGCACCTCCGGCGCCTTGCGGTGCACCTGCCAGAAGCCCGTCGCCTCCAGCGCGAACCGGCGATCGCCGACGCGCTCGTGGATGACCAGGGGGCGCCTGCCCGCCTGGCCGTCGGCATCCCGTCTGGTCACCGAGACGAAGCCCTCGCTCGTCACCGTGACGTCGATCGAGCCGGAGCGGGTCTGCTGCTCGCCCAGCGGCGCCGCACGCTCGACCGCATCGATCGCCAGCGGCAGGTCGTCGACCGGCACGACCCGGTGCGATCTGGCGGCGAACGGTCCGATGGCGCCCGCGTCGTCCACCTGCAGGCGGACCCTGCTGCGCCAGCGGATGCCGCCGCGCTCGTCGTCACCCGGCGCCGGCTCGACCACGGACGTGTCTTCGACACCGGCCATGCGATGCAGTGCGTCGGCGATCACGTCGTGCTTGAGCGTGCGCTGGTGGCCGAGCTCGATGTGCCCGAATTCGGCACCTCCCGCCCGTTCTGCAGGATCGCGCTCGACGGAAGCGGCGCTCCACACGTGCTCGCGCCTGTGCTCGGATGGCTGCAGCACGCGCACCGTCTCGGCCCGCCAGAACCGATCGTGACGGGTGTCGGAAACCCGCGCGAGCACCCGCTCGCCCGGCATCGTGTCGCTGACGAACACGACACGGCCCTCGTGCCTGGCGACGAAGACGCCACCGTGCGCGACCGAGGCGACATCGAGCTCGAGCTCGATCGGGTCGTGCTCCGCGGCAGGAGCCGACCCGGTGCGGCGGCCCGGTGCCTGAGTGCGGCGGTGACCGCCTCCTGAGCGTTGCGGACGGGGGCGGGGTGATCGGGGCATCCCTCGATCGTCCCATACCCCGTTCCGAGACTCCTGGTGGGATGCCGCGCCGCGGTGCCGCTTCGAGTGCGCTCACCCTCGCACACGCGTTGCCCAGCCCGAGCCCGTAACGTCGGCTCTCTTGCGAGGGGAGACGGCGTGACCTACTACAAGCACGGACGGCCCATCGATCCGGCGAAGATCGCACGAGTGGCTCCGAAGGACGACGCACCCCCGAACTCCTCGACGGAGCGCAAGGCCCCTGCACCCCACCGGCCGGCGCGGGTCCAGCACGGGCACGACGATGCGACGATTCCCGAGCGGCGCCTGACCCGACAGAGTGGTGGCGACCACGACGCACCGACTCATGACCCCGATCCGTATGCCTACCTTCCGCGGTACAAGGGCAGACCCGTTGCAGACGAACCGACGGCGCGCCGCAGCGCGCCGGAGCCGTCGGCAGGGGGTGGCGCCGGCTCGAAGACACCGCCGCCCCGTGTGCCATCGGATGCGCGAAGGCGCCGATTCCGACGCCGCCGCATCATCCTGGGCATCGCCGTGGTCGTCGTCGTCGCGTTGATCGGCAGCGGCATCTTCGTGTTCTCGCAGCTGCAGCAGCTCAACTCGGGCCTGCACCGCTCCGACCTCGCGGCCGTGGCCGGAGTGCCGCAGAACACGAGCGGCACGAACATCCTCGTGATGGGCCTGGACAGCAGGCTCGACGAAGACGGCAACCCGTTGCCCGCCGACGTCTACAACGCCCTGCACGCCGGCACCGCCGACGATGGCGGCTACAACACGAATGTGCTGATCTACATCCACATTCCCGACGGCGGAGGGCATCCGGTCGGCATCTCCATTCCGCGCGACGACTGGGTGGCGCTGCCCGGATCGCCGGACGGCGAGTCGTACGGCAAGATCAAGCAGGCCTACGGACTGCAGCTCGATCAGACCCTGACACACCTGGTGCAGACCCAGCCGACACTGTCGCACGCCGAGGCCTATCAGCAGGCACGGGCGGCGGCACGGCAAGAAGAGGTCGCCACGGTCTCGCAGTTCCTGCACCAGCCGATCGACCACTTCGTCGAGGTGACGATGGGTGCCTTCTACCAGCTCGCCGAGGCCGTGCAGCCGATCGAGGTGTGCCTGAACGAGGCCACGGCGGACAGCTACTCGGGAGCGAACTTCGTCAAGGGATACCAGGAGCTCTCGGCGGCGCAGGCCGTCGCGTTCGTGCGGCAGCGACGCGACACCACGTCGTCGTCGGTGAATCTCACCGATCTCGACAGGGAGCGCAGGCAGCAGGCGTTCATCATCTCCCTGGCGAACAAGCTGAAGAGCGAGAACCTCTTCGCGAAGTTCGGGGTCATGGAGAAGATGCTCGGCGCCGTGAAGAGCGACATCGCCGTCGACAAGGGTCTCGACCTGCTGAGCTTCGCGTCGGACGCTCAACGCTTCGGCGGAGGGGGCGTCAGCTTCGAGACGCTGCCGATCGACTCGTTCGGGGTGGAGGACGGCCAAGACGTCAACCTCGTCGACCTCGCCACGGTGCGCAGCACGGCCGCTCAGCTGATCGCCGCAGCGGATGCCGCCGCGAAGTCCACGCCGTCCTCGACCGCCCACGCGTCGGCCGGATCGTCGAAGTCCGGTTCCGGCACGTCGTCGAATGCGTCGACCAAGCCCGGCGCCACCCCCGCACCGAGCGACTCCTTCGGCACGAACGGCGTGATGTCGTCGTCGTCCATTCCCTGCGTGAACTGAGTTGCGTCGCGACAGAATGGCAGGCATGCGCCTTTACCTCGCCTCCACCTCTCCCGCCCGGCTCACGCTGTTGCGTTCGGCCGGCGTCGAGCCGATGACCATCGCGCCCGGCGTCGACGAGCCGGCGGCCGTGGCGCGGGCCGAAGCGGAGCGCGGGCCGCTGCCCACCGCGGAGATCGTCCAACTGCTCGCACAGGCGAAGGCGGAGGCGGTGGTCGGAGCCCGCATCGCAGGCGAGCCGATCGACGGGCTCATCCTCGGTGGAGACTCCGCGTTCGAGGTCGACGGGGTGACGTACGGCAAGCCGCACGAGGCATCCCTGGCGCGCGAGCGCTGGCACCTGCAGCGCGGCCGCACGGGCGTGCTGCACTCCGGGCACTGGCTGATCGACCACACCGGCGGCGCAGCGCGCGCCGCCGTCGGCGCGGTGGCCGAGGCGTCCGTGACATTCGCCGACGACCTCGACGACACGGAGATCGACGCGTACATCGCCACCGGGGAGCCGTTGGAGGTGGCGGGGGCGTTCACGATCGACAGCCTCGGCGGCCCGTTCATCACCAGGGTCGACGGAGACCCGAGCACGGTCGTCGGGCTCTCGCTGTCGACGCTGCGCTCGCTGGTCAAGCGGCTGGGCTACGAATGGACCGACCTCTGGAGCTGAACGGGCGAAGGATGCCGTTGTAGGCATCCGAAAGCTGCCGGGGCCAGGTTTGTGCGCACCATTCAAAAGCGTGCATGCATGCGTCAATAGGCTTGAACACTGTGCCCCACATCTCCAAGGTTCTGATCGCCAACCGCGGCGAGATCGCCGTTCGCGTCATTCGAGCGGCGCGTGACAGCGGGATCGCCTCCGTCGCCGTCTATGCGGACCAGGACCGCGACGCCGTGCACGCCCGCCTCGCCGACGAGGCGTACGGACTCGACGGCGCGACGAGCGCCGACACCTACCTCTCGATCGAGAAGCTGCTGTCGGTGTGCCGCAGGTCGGGCGCCGACGCCGTGCACCCCGGCTACGGGTTCCTCGCCGAGAACGCCGACTTCGCACGCGCCGTCATCGACGCCGGCCTGATCTGGATCGGACCGAGCCCGGACGCCATCGAGCGGCTCGGCGACAAGGTCTCGGCCCGCCACGTGGCCGAGAAGGTCGGGGCACCTCTCGCCCCCGGCACGCTGAACCCCGTGGCAGACGCCGACGAGGTGCTCGAGTTCGTCGATCAGTACGGACTGCCGGTCGCCATCAAGGCGGCGTTCGGCGGCGGAGGCCGCGGCCTCAAGGTCGCCCGCGAGCGCGACGAGGTCGCCGAGCTCTTCGAGTCGGCCACGCGCGAGGCCATCGCCGCGTTCGGCCGCGGCGAGTGCTTCGTGGAGAAGTACCTCGACAAGCCGCGTCACGTCGAGACGCAGTGCCTCGCGGATTCCCACGGCAACGTCGTCGTGGTCTCCACCCGCGACTGCTCCCTCCAGCGCCGTCACCAGAAACTCGTCGAGGAGGCGCCTGCACCGTTCATCACCGACGAGCAGCGCGAGCAGCTCTACACCTCGTCGAAGGCCATCCTCAAGGAGGTCGGATACCTCGGGGCCGGCACCTGCGAGTTCTTGATCGGGCAGGACGGCACCGTCTCGTTCCTCGAGGTGAACACCAGGCTGCAGGTCGAACACTGCGTCTCCGAAGAGGTCACCGGAATCGATCTTGTGCGCGAGCAGTTCCGCATCGCGGAGGGCGGCGTGCTCGACTACGACGACCCGGCGCCGCGTGCTCACTCGTTCGAGTTCCGCATCAACGGCGAGGACCCGGGCCGGGGCTTCCTGCCCGCCCCCGGTCCCGTGCACGTGTTCAAGCCGGCCTCCGGCCCCGGCGTGCGCGTCGACTCCGGCGTGCAGGCGGGTGACGTCATCTCCGGTGCGTTCGACTCGCTGCTCGCGAAGCTCGTCGTCACAGGCTCCAGCCGCGAGGAGGCGCTCGAGCGCTCGCGTCGTGCGCTCGACGAGTTCGAGGTGGCCGGGCTTCCGACGGTGCTGCCGTTCCACCGCGCGATCGTGCGCGACCCGGCCTTCGCGCCCGAGCACGGGCATCCCTTCAGCGTGTACACGCGCTGGATCGAGACGGAGTTCGTCAACGAGCTCGAGCCGTGGAGCGGCGAGGCCGAGGACCAGCCAGAGGCGGAGGCGCGGCACAGCGTCGTCGTTGAGGTGGGCGGCAAGCGCGTCGAGGTCAGCCTGCCGACGAAGCTGCTGATCGCGGGCGGACCAGCTGCGGCTGTCGGGCACGCGCCGAAGCGCAAGTCAGCGACGAGCTCGGTGACGACGACGAGCGGCGACTCCGTCACGGCGCCCATGCAGGCGACGGTCGTCAAGCTCGCCGTGGGCGAGGGCGACCAGGTGGTGAAGGGCGACCTCATCCTGGTGCTCGAGGCCATGAAGATGGAGCAGCCGCTCACGGCGCACAAGGACGGCACCGTGGCCGACGTGAACGCCCAGGTCGGCGCCACCGTCTCCAGCGGGCACCTGTTGCTCAACATCGTCTGACAGGCGGGCCGGAACGCGACCGGCCGTCACCTGTTCGACGGCCCGAACCGCGCTGGTACGCAGACACGGGAGGGCGACACCATAGGGTGTCGCCCTCCCGTGTCTGCGCCGTACGCTTCCCTACGCCGTGCGCTGCGGCCGACCCGGTCGCATCAGTCGTCAGTCGATCGCGCCGCCCGCGAGGGTCTCCTCTTCGATCTCGGACTCGTGCGCGGCATCCTCGATGTACTGCTCGATCTTCTGCGTCGGCAGCGTGATCTTGACGGCGATGATGTAGATCACGATCGTGATCACCAGGTTGATCAGGAACACCCAGAAGAACATCTTCGGGTGGCTGGTCGGGTCGAACAGCCAGCTCACGAGCGTCATCAGGATGAGCCACGGGATGACCCAGAACGCGCTCGCCTTGAAGTCGAGCTTCGGGCGGTTCGGCCGCTTGCGCGTCGACAGCTCGTAGATCACGAGGAACACGTAGCCGATGAGGATGGAGATCATCAGCTTCTGGTTCGTGGCCCAGCCGGCCCAGTACACGATCATGTTCGTGCAATAGAACGCCAGGAACGGGATGACGTCGCCGAAGGGGAGCTTGAACGGCCGCGCGTGCTCGGGCAGCTTGCGGCGCATCACGGCCAGCACGAGCGGGCCCGTGCCGAACGAGAGCACGGTCGCGCTCGTGATGAACCCGACCAGCTGCTGCCAGCTGGGGAAGGGGAGCAGCAGGACGATGCTCACCAGGAACGACAGCAGAAGGCTCCACACCGGCACCCCGTGCTTGTTGTTCGTGGCCAGCCACCGCGGGCCGTTGCCGTTGCGCCCGACCGCATACGAGACGCGCGAGGTCACCGTGGTGTAGATGAGTCCGGTGTCGAGCGGCGAGATGATGGCGTCGAAGTAGAGGATGTACGCCAGCCAGCCGAGCCCGGCGATGGTGGCCAGAGCGGCCAGCGGCCCGAAGTCGTTCTTGAAGGCGAGGCCCATCCAGCCGCCCTCGTGCTGCAGCGCGGAGGCCGGGACCATCATGGTGAACGCCACCTGCAGCAGCGCGTACAGGATGGCCGTGATGCCCACGGAGCCGATCACCGCGAACGGGATGTTGCGCTTCGGGTTCGTGGTCTCGCCCGCGAGCTCGATGCCCTGCCGGAAGCCGAGGAACGAGAACGTGATGCCCGCCGTCGCGATGCAGACGAAGACGGCGGCGAACCCCTTCGGCGCGAAGCCGTGCGAGGTGAAGTTGCCGATCGACTGCGAGGCCGTGGTGGCCAGCGCGGTGATGATGAAGACCACGATCACGAGGCAGATCACGAAGACCTTCCACCACACGATCACGGTGTTGACCTGCGCGAACAGCCGGACGCCGAAGTAGTTGATCACCCCGAACACCGCGAGCAGGATGACGGCCACCACCATGCCCAGCGGCGTGAGCACGTGAGCGGATGCGCCGCTGTCCTTCTCGAGCACGGTGAACGGCGCGTACTTGGTGCCGTACGTCAGCGCGCCCTCGACCTCGATGGCGGGAACGGCCGCCGAGGCGATCCAGGTGATCCACCCCATCGTGAAACTGCCGAACGAGCCCCACACCATGTGCGGGTAGCGCACCACGCCGCCCGAGATGGGGAACATCGGCCCGAGTTCCGCGTAGCAGAGCGCGATCAGCAGGATCATCACGCCGGCGATGAGCCAGGAGAAGATCGCGGCGGGCCCGGCGATTGCGGAGGCGTTGAACGCGCCGAACAGCCATCCCGATCCGATGATGGAGCCGATCGCAGCGAACAGCAGGCCGATCGGGCCGACATGTCGCTTGAGTTTCACCTCCACCGGCTTGGGTTTCGGCTGGTTCAACGTGCTCGACATCGTCGTCTCCTCACTGGCGGATCCGTCCCGGATTGCGCGTGGGGCGCGTTGCAGCTGTGCAAGCGCCCCCAGCCGGACGCTACTCCCGGCGCGCGGCACGTCAGGCGGACCTGTCAGTCTTCTCAGGCTGCCGGTCTTCTCAGACGAGGCGGGTTCCGAAGACCGGAGCGATCGCGCTCTCGCACTGCACACCGAAGAAATACACCGGTGCTCGGCGCCATCTCCGGTGTTCGGAACAGCGGAGCGATCGCGCCCAGGCAGCTAGAGCGCGATGTGCGCCGCTAGAGCACGATGTGCATGGCGCGCGCGGCGTCGGTGATGGAGTTCGACAGCGACGGGTAGACCGAGAACGCGCGGGCGACCTGGTCGACGGTGAGGCGATGCTCCACGGCCAGCGCGACGGGCAGAATCAGCTCGCTCGCCCGCGGAGCCACGATCACCCCGCCGATGACCGTTCCGCTGCCGGTGCGGGCGAACAGCTTGACGAAGCCGTCCTTGATGCCCTGCATCTTGGCGCGCGGATTCGACTTGAGCGCAAGCTTGTAGATGTCGCCCTGGGCGAGGCCTTCCTCGATCTCGCGCTGGTTCCAGCCGACCGTGGCGATCTCGGGCGAGGTGAAGATGTTGGATGCCACGTTGCGCAGCTCGATCGGGGTCACCGAGTCGCCGAGCGCGTGGAAGATGGCGGTGCGCCCCTGCATGGAGGCGACGGAGGCCAGCGGCAGCACGTTCGAGCAGTCGCCAGCGGCGTAGATGCTCGGCATCGATGTACGGGCGACGCGATTGACGCGGATGTGGCCGCTCGGGGTGAGCTGCACACCGGCATCCTCGAGCCCGATGCCCGCCGTGTTGGGAATGGAGCCGACGGCGAGCAGGCAGTGCGAGCCCTCGACCGTGCGTCCGTCGCTGAGCGTGGCGACCACGCCGTTCTCGGTGCGTTCCACCGACTCGGCACGGGACTTGGAGAGCACGGTCATGCCGTTGCGCTTGAAGACCTTCTCGAGCACGGTGGCGGCGTCGGCGTCTTCGCCTGGCAGCACCCGGTCGCGGCTGGAGATGAGAGTGACCTTCGCGCCCAGGTACGTGTAGGCGCTGGCGAACTCGGCACCGGTGACGCCGGATCCCACGACGATGAGGTGCTCCGGCACCGTGCTCAGCCCGTAGAGCTGGGTCCAGGTGAGGATGCGCTCCCCGTCGGGCATCGCCGTCGGCAGCAGTCGAGGGCTGGCACCGACCGCGATCACCATGGTGTCGGCCTCGACGCGATCGAAGTCGGTGCCGTTGTCCTTCGACGTGGAGACGATGAGGGCGTTCGGCCCGTCGAAACGTCCCTCTCCGGTGACGATGCGCACACCGGCGTGCACGAGCTCGCTGCGCATGTCCTCCGACTGCTGGCGTGCCAGCCCGAGCAGACGCTTGTTCACGGCGGAGAGGTTGACCGCCACCTCGGGCCGGATGGGCTTGCCCGTCTCTGTGCGACCGAAGAACTGCACGCCGAGATCGGCGGCCTCGCCGATGGCCCGCGTGGCATCCGCGGTGGCGATGAGCGTCTTCGACGGCACGACGTCGGTCATCACCGCGGCGCCGCCGACGCCCGCGCGCTCGACGAGCGTGACCTCGGCCCCGAGCTGCGCCCCGGCGAGTGCTGCTTCGTAGCCGCCGGGACCGCCCCCGAGTACGGCGATGGATTGCTTGCGCTCGAACTCGAAGGCCATGGCATCCATTTTATTCGTACGCCCGTCCCCGCCGTGCGTACCGCTCTCGACTGCACGCACGGTTGCGACCGATGCGCCCTCACGGCGCCGCAACGGCGAGTGTGTCGCGTTCCCGACATGGCAGACCGCCCCGTCGGCCGCTGCGCCGATGAGCGGTGATGGGAATCACGGCAGGCCGCTGCCTAGAGTGGTGGTCATGGCATCCGACGACGCAGCGAATCCCTTCGACGACAGCGCCGCCGATCCGTTCGAGATCGCGCGCATCGCGGCCGAACAGATCGCCGAGCGCACCGGCATCGAGCGCCACGACATCGCGCTGACGCTGGGCAGCGGCTGGGGCAAGGCGGCCGACCTCATCGGCGAGACTGTCGCGACGGTGCCGGCCACGGACATCCTCGGATTCAGCGCTCCTGCTGTGCCGGGGCACGTCGGGACGATCCGTTCGGTTCGACTGGCGAACGGCAAGCACGCGCTCGTGCTCGGCGCTCGCACGCACTTCTACGAGGGCCGGGGTGTGCGTCCCGTCGTGCACGGCGTGCGCACCGCCGCCGCGGCGGGCGCCACGGTCATGATCCTCACGAACGGCGCGGGCGGCATCAAGCAGACCTGGGGTCCCGGAACGCCTGTGCTGATCAGCGACCACATCAACCTCACGGCGGCATCCCCCCTCGAGGGCGCGACGTTCATCGACCTCACCGATCTCTACTCGCGCCGGCTGCGCGAGCTGGCGCGCGAGGTGGATGCCTCCCTCGACGAGGGCGTGTACGTGCAGTTCCGCGGTCCCCACTACGAGACGCCGGCCGAGGTGCAGATGGCGAAGACGATAGGCGGCCACATCGTGGGCATGTCGACCTCGCTGGAGGCGATCGCCGCACGCCAGTCGGGCATGGAGGTGCTCGGCATGTCGTTGATCACCAACCTGGCCGCCGGCATCTCCGACCAGCCGCTCAGCCACGCCGAGGTCATCGAGGCCGGCCGCCAGGCGGAGCCGGTGATCAGCGCGCTGCTCGCCCGCATCGTGGAGAAGCTGTGAGCGCCGCGCCGCTGTCCGACGCCGAGGTCGTCGCCGCGGCGCGGGCCTGGATCCCGGACGATCCGGATGCCGAGACACGCGCCGAACTGCAGGCCATCGTCGACGAGGCCGTCGCCGGATCCGGCGAGGCCGTCGCCGACCTGCACTCGAGGTTCGACACCCGGCTCGCGTTCGGCACCGCGGGACTGCGCGGGGAGATCGCCGCGGGGCCCAACCGCATGAACCGCGTGCTCGTGGCGCAGGCCGCAGCGGGGCTCGCGGCATACCTGGTCGAGCAGGCAGCGGAATCCGGCGTCACGCCCTCGGTCGTGATCGGCTACGACGGACGCACGAACTCGCAGGTGTTCGCACGCGACACCGCTGAGGTGATGGCGGGGGCAGGGGTGCGGGCCGTGCTGCTGCCGCGGCTGCTGCCGACGCCAGTGCTCGCGTTCGCGGTGCGGCACCTGAAGGCGTCGGCCGGGGTGATGGTGACGGCGAGCCACAATCCGGCCCGCGACAACGGCTACAAGGTGTATCTCGGCGGTGCGGACGAGGGATCGCAGATCGTGCCACCGGCCGATGGACTCATCGCTGCGCACATCGACGAGGTGGCGCGCGGAGCCGTCTCCGACCTGCCACGATCCGACGACTACGAGATCGCAGAGGAGTCGCTCGTCGACGCGTACGTCGCGGCGACCGCCGCCGTGGCTGGGCACGGGACCACCCGAACCGCGGGCGCGGACCACGGCTCAGGGCTGCGGGTCGTCTACACGGCGATGCACGGGGTCGGCTGGCAGACGGCGAGCGCCGTCTTCGCCGCCGCCGGGCTGTCCGTCCCCGTCTCCGTGCCCGAGCAGCAGGAGCCCGATCCCGACTTCCCGACCGTCTCGTTCCCCAACCCGGAGGAGCCCGGCGCCCTCGACCTCGCATTCGCGCTCGCACGCGAGGCGGGCGCACAGCTCGTGATCGCGAACGACCCCGACGCCGACCGGCTGGCCATCGGCATTCCCGACGAGTCGTCGGCCGAGGGGTTCCGGCGGTTGAGCGGCAACGAGGTGGGCATGCTGCTCGGGTGGACCGCTGCGGAGCTCGCGGCCGAGAGCGGTCTCGACGGGGCGTTGGCGGCATCCATCGTCTCCTCGCCCGCGTTGAAGGCCGTGGCGGATGCCCACGGTCTGCGATTCGCCGAGACCCTCACCGGATTCAAGTGGGTCAGCCGTGTGCCCGGACTGCTCTTCGGCTACGAGGAGGCTCTCGGCTACCTCGTGAATCCGCAGACCGTGCGCGACAAGGACGGCATCTCGGCCGCGACGTTCGCCCTCGCGCTCGCGCAGCGGCTGCACGCCGAGGGCCGCACCATCGCGGACCGGCTCGACGAGTTCACCGAGCGATTCGGTGCGTACGCGTCGGATCAGATCTCCATCAGGGTGACCGATCTCGACCGCATCTCACGCATCATGGCGGCGCTGCGCGCCGAGCCGCCAGCACACGTCGGCGACGCCGTGGTCGTGCGCATCGACGATCTGCGCGAAGGCTCTGCCACGCTGCCGCCCAGCGACGTGCTGCGCATCGTGCTCGACGACGGCTCGCGCGTGATGGTGCGCCCCAGCGGCACGGAGCCCAAGCTCAAGATCTACATCGACGCATTCGACGACGGCGACACGGATGCCGCCGCTCGCCGCGCCGCAGCGCAGTCCCGTGCCGACGCGGTCGGCGCCGCGATGCGCGTGCTGACCGACGCCGTGTAGCGGCCGCGCCGCTCCACGGGAACACGCACTCTCGGCGAGCGAAACACGCGCTCTCGGCGAGAAGAACCGGCACTCTCGGCGATGGGACCGCCGGGCGGGGAAGTCAGCCGATGGCATCCTCGAGCTTGCGCTCGAGCTCGTTCAGGTCGAAGTAGTTCTCCACGACGACGATGTCGGCGTTGGTCGGCGGGATGCGCTCGACGAGCTCCGGCGAAGTGAGGATGACCTGGGCATCGGCTCCCGTGGTCGCCAGGCTCGCGACATCCGACGCGCTCACGTCGGCGGAGAGCCCGAGCCGCTCGAGCACCCGCTCGGCGTTCACCTTGAGGATGCCGGATGTTCCCACCCCGGCACCGCAGATCGCCACGATCTTCATTGCGTCTCCTTGCTGAATGGGCGGATCGTTCGGCCGGCTGCCCGCCGCGCCGGACTGCATCCGAAGAGCACGGATCCGTCAGCGAACGGGCGAAAGGTCCTGCGGCAACTCGGGTGCGCCGATCACACGCCACACCTCGTCGGCCGTGCTCGCGTTCGCCAGCGCCGGAATCGCCTGCGGATCGTTGAAGATGTTGGCGAGTTCGGCGACGCAGGTCACGTGCGCGTCTGGTGAGGAGACGGCGAGGCCGACCACCACGCTGACCGGATCGTTGTGCGGATGTCCGAACACCACCGGCTCCGCGAACGTCACCACCGACAGGCCGTCGGCCAGCACGTCGGGACCCGGTCGCGCGTGCGCCAGCGCAAGCCCGGGGGCGATGACGATGTAGGCGCCGAACTCGTCGATGACCTGGATCATGCGCTCCGTGTAGCTGTCGCGCGTGGCACCGGAGCGGCGCAGCGCATTGCCCGCGAAACGAACGGCGGCACGCCAATCCGACGCGTGCACACCGAGGTCGATGGCAGAGTCGGGCAGCGGCGGAAGCGACATGTCTACAAGCGTATCGCGACGGATGTTCAACGCTGGCTGAGTGCGAGCCGGCATTACCTCAGGTTGAGGAGCACCGCCAAGCGGCACCCCATCCCGTGGGTTGAGGAGCACCGCGAAGCGGCGCGCTCCTCAACCCGCGGTGGGGCGTGCCCCGCTCAGACGGTGTCGAATCCCGACGAGATCGCCTCGGCCAGGTCTTCCCGGTCTTCCAGCGGGAGGAAAGTGGCAGCCGCGGCGTTGAGCTGGAACGTCTCGAGGTCGTCGAGATCGTAGCCGAAGGCATCCGCGAGCAGTGCGAGCTCGCGGCTCAGCGACGTGCGGCTCATCAGCCGATTGTCGGTGTTCACCGTCACCTGGAAGCCGAGCTGGTAGAGCAGGTCGAAGGGGTGGTCGATGAGGTCGTCGCCCCACGCCGCGATCGCCCCGGTCTGCAGGTTCGACGACGGGCTCAGCTCGAGCGCGATCTCGCGATCCTTGACCCACTGCGAGAGCCTGCCGAGAGAGACGTAGATGTTCTCGTCGTCCTGCCGTTCGACGGTGATGTCCTCCGCCAGCCGTACCCCGTGACCGAGCCGCAGCGCGCGGCCGTCGATGAGCGCGCTCTGGATGCTCGCGAGCCCGTCCGCCTCCCCCGCGTGCACCGTCACCGGAAAGTACTGTTCGGCGAGATAGTCGAAGGCGATGCGGTGGTTGCTCGCCGGGAACCCCGCCTCCGCACCGGCGATGTCGAAGCCGACCACACCGGCATCCCGATGCCGAACGGCGAGCTGTGCGATCTCGAGGCCGCGGTCGGCGTGACGCATGGCCGTGACGAGCTGCCCGACACGGATGTTCGCCCCGCTCGCGCGCACATCGTCGACGCCCTGCTCCAGCCCGCGCTGCACCGCCTCGACCGCCTGGTCGAGAGTGAGGCCCCGCGCCAGGTGCTGCTCTGGCGCCCAGCGCACCTCGCCGTAGACGACACCGTCGGCCGCGAGGTCGAGAACGAATTCGCGGGCCACTCGGGCCAGGCCGTCCCTGGTCTGCATGACGGCCGTCGTGAGGTCGAACGTCTTGAGGTATTCCACGAGCGACCCCGAGTCGGACTGCCGCGCGAACCAGTCGCCGAGCGCGTCCGCATCCGTCTCGGGCACGTCGAGGTCGATCTCGTCGGCCAGCTCGATGATGGTCTGCGGCCGGAGCCCGCCGTCGAGGTGGTCGTGCAGCGACACCTTCGGCAGGATCTGCACGTCGACTCCGTCGACGACATGGGGGGCGGTGGTACTGGGGGGCTCCGTTGGGCCCGACGGCTCTGCGCTCATTGCTCCAGGTTACGGGCGATTGAGGGGTGACGAAACGAGCTCGCTCGTTTCAGTGCCCCGATCGAACCCTGGAGTGGCACAGCAGCGACAGGGGCAGCGAGCCGCGGGGGAATCTTGTGCCGAGCATCCACGTACAGGCTGCGGAGGGCACCATCATGCCGGCACGATCTCGGGTGTGTGCCAATCCTTCAGCTCGTCCAGACGCGGGCGGTAGAGGCGGATCAGCAGATTCCAGCCCTCGGGCAACGCCAGACGATTCGGAGTGCCGGCATCCCAGTCGCCGAGATGCACCGTGACCGCCCCGTCCGCGTCGGGTATGGCGAACACCGAATTGACGTTCGTGGCACCGACCGCCGAGCGGTCGAAGTAGCCGTCGCCGTCGTAGACGCTCAATGACCAGAACGCGTCCGCCGGCGCGTCGCCGAACCTCATCGTGTATCGGCCGCTCGACAGTTGCGGATTCACGTTGATGTACTGGGCCTCCTCGTCCGGCAGGCCGCCCCACGCCGATGCCGTGGCGACGAGATGATGCACCGGATCGACATCTTCGATCGGACCGAAGCATCGCGACAAGCTGCCCATCGTCTTGCCGAGAACGAGCAGTGCGTCACGCACCGCCTTGTACGAATCGGGGTCGTTGTCGGGCCGTGTGAAAGAGCGCCGGCCGTCGGCCTCGATTCGCAGGCCATCCTGAAGGGCATGCACCTCGTCCAAGTCCGCACGGCTCGATGGATCGAACAGGATGCGCGCAGCGACCACCGCATAGTCCGTACCGAACTCGTCGACCGTCAGCCGGTAGCGGCCCGGCCGGTGATATACGCGGTTGATGTAATGGTCCTGGTTGATCACCATCACCGAGATGTACCGATCCCTCATATCCGGCACGGTGAGCGTCGCGCCGTTCGTGAGGTCCGCCACGGCAACCGAATACAGGGTGTCCCGGTTCTGCCGGATCACCGGCTGTCGATCCAACGGCGCGAGGTCGCGGTCATGATGGAACACGCCGACGGCGCCGATGATCGGGAGCATTCCGGCGATCATCGTGTCGGTCTCTACGCGCGGAAAGTTATCGAGAGTGACGGCAACGCTCATGACCCCATTGCAGCCCCGATTGCACCGCGACGCATCGTCCGAACAGGGCGATCAGATCGCCTGAACGTGCGCTGCGAGGGTGCAACGGTCAGGCGACGCGGTCCACCACGATCGGTCCGCGCTCCCGCGCCGTCTCGCCAAGCTCCCAGGCGCCGTCGAGTGCCTCCAGGGCGCGTTCGAAACGCACCGGGTCGTCCGTGGACAGGGTGAACAGCGGGTCGCCTTCGGCGACCGACTCCCCGACCTGGGCGTGCAGGTCGATGCCTGCGGCGTGCAGCACGGGATCCTGCTGGCGGGCGCGTCCGGCACCGAGGCGCCACGCGGCCACACCGAACGCGAGCGCATCCTGCCGCACCACGACGCCGGAGCGCGGCGCGGTGACGGTGTGCGTCTCGCGAGGGTGCGGCAGCGGAGCGTCGGGGTCGCCGTCCTGCGCGCAGATGAGCGCGCGCCACGAGTCCATCGCACGGCCCGAGCGCAGGGCGTCCTCCACGTCGGCGTCGGGCTTGCCGACCAGCGTCAACATCTCGCGCGCCAGAGCGAGGGTGAGCTCGACGATGTCGGCAGGGCCTCCGCCCTCCAAGACCTCGACAGACTCCCGCACCTCGTTCGCGTTGCCGATGGCGCGCCCGAGCGGGGCGTTCATGTCGGTGAGCAGCGCAGAGGTCGCGACACCGGCATCCTGTCCGAGCTCGACCATGGTGCGGGCCAGCTCTCGCGCCTTGTCGAGGTCACGCATGAAGGCGCCGGATCCGAACTTGACGTCGAGCACGAGCGCACCCGTGCCCTCGGCGATCTTCTTGCTCATGATCGACGACGCGATCAGCGGGATGGCCTCGACCGTGCCCGTGATGTCGCGCAACGCGTACAATTTCTTGTCCGCGGGCGCGAGACCTGGGCCGGCCGCGCAGATGGCGCCGCCCACGTCGCGCAGCTGCGCGAACAGTTCGTCGGTCGTGAGCGCCGCACGCCATCCCGAGATGCTCTCCAGCTTGTCGAGCGTTCCTCCGGTGTGGCCAAGACCACGTCCGGAGAGCTGGGGAACGGCGACGCCGAAGGATGCCACGAGCGGAACGAGCGGCAGCGTGATCTTGTCGCCGACTCCCCCGTCGAGTGCTTGTCGACCGTCGGCTTGCCGAGGTCGGCGAAGCTCATGCGCTCACCGCTCGCGATCATCGCGAGCGTGAGGTCGCGGATCTCGCGTCTGCTCATGCCGTTGAGCAGCACGGCCATCGCCCAGGACGACATCTGCTCGTCCGCGACGAATCCGCGGGTGTAGGCATCCACGAGCCACTCGATCTCGGCGGTGGAGAGTTCGCCGCGATCGCGCTTGGTGCGGATGATGTCGACGGCGTCGAAACGTTCGGCCATTCTGTTCAGCTTCCTTGTCGGATGCCCGTGGGCACCGCGAGCGGGGCGCTCGCTCAGGCGGAGTACTGCTGCAGATCGCGAGGGCCGAACGCGTCGGGGATGACCTCGTCGATGGTGCGGATGCCCGAGACAGTCTCGAGCAGCATGCCTGCCACCGAGTGCTCATAGAGCAACTGCCTGCAGCGGCCGCACGGCATGATGACGTCTCCGTCGCCGTTCACGCACGTGAAGGCGACGAGCTGGCCGCCCCCGCTCATGTGCAGAGCGGAGACGAGCGAGCACTCGGCGCAGAGCGTGAGACCGTAGCTCGCGTTCTCCACGTTGCAGCCGGAGACGATCCGACCGTCGGTCGCCAGCGCGGCGGCCCCGACCGGAAAGTGCGAATACGGGACGTACGCCTTTCTCATCGCGTCTTCGGCCTCGGTGCGCAGCGCGCCCCAGTCGATCTCGCCCGAGAAGGGCGCCGTATCGTCGCTCATCGTCGTGTCACCTGTTTCATCTCGCGGAAGCGGCTGTGGCGCTCGGTCAGGACTTGATGTACGGCTTGCCGTCCGCCGCCGGGGACCGCACATAGCCGACGAAGCCCGCGACGGCGAGGATGGTCACCACGTAGGGCAGCATCAGCAGGAACTCGCTGGGCACCGGAGATCCGACGGCCGCGAGCGTGTACTGCAGGTTGCTGGCGAAGCCGAAGAGAAGCGCGGCGAGAGTGGCGCGGATCGGATCCCAGCGGCCGAAGATCACCGCGGCGAGGGCGATGTAGCCCTGGCCGCCCGTCATGTCCTCGGAGAAGGAGCCGACGGAGCCGAGCGTGAAGTACGCCCCGCCCAGTCCGACGATCGCACCGGCCAGGGACACGTTCCAGAACCGGGTGCCCGTCACGTTGATGCCGACGGTGTCGGCGGCCTGAGGATGCTCGCCCACCGACCGCAGGCGAAGACCCCACCGCGTGTGGAACAGCCCGATGTACACGGCGGCGACCGCGATGTACATGAGGTACACGATGATCGACTGGTCGAACAGCACCGGTCCGATCACCGGAATGGCGCTCAGCCCCGGGATGGGCAGGGCCGGCAGCAGCGGCGGGCTGTTCAACAGCTTCGTCATGCTCGGGTCCTTGGTGAGCACCTGGCTGTACAAGAAGTTGGTCAGGCCGAGCACCAGCACGTTGATCACGACGCCGACGATGACCTGATCGACGTAGTACTTGATCGCGAACGCCGCGAGCAGGAACGACACGAGCACGCCCGCGACCACGGCGGCGATCAGACCGAGCGTCAACGACCTGGTCATGCTCGACACCACGGCGGCGAGGAACGCGCCGCCGAGCAGCTGACCCTCGATCGCGATGTTGACCACGCCGCTGCGCTCGGAGATCACACCGCCCAGCGCACCGAAGATGTACGGCACGCTGAGGCTCACCGTGCCGAGCAGCAGGCCCGTGATCGGCAGGGGAAGCGCGTTCGCCCCGGCCGCCCAGGTGAGGAAGGCGAGCACGAACAGAAAGGCGAAGACTCCCGAGAACCACAACGGCACGCTCGCGAACCGGCTGACCAGCCACCAGCTGAGCGCTGCCATGACCACGAGCACGATCGTGAGGATCACGCAGGTCAGCGTCGTCGGCAGCACAACGTTCGGCAGGCTCGCGGCGATGCGACCGCCGGCGAACGTGAAGGTCGTGTCGCCCCCGCGCCTGAAGACCACATAGAGCACGATCGACAGCGCGGCCACGACGCTGAGCAGAATCGGCGTCTTGTAGCTGCGAACGACCGTCTTCTCGAGAACGATCGGCGAGGCGTCCGGGATCGTGTGATCAGCTGTCGTCGTCACTTCGCTGCCACCTCCTTCGGGGCGATCGGAGTCGTTGTCGTCGGCTTCTTCTTGCGCGGTGGTTTGCCGGGCGTCGGCAGACGGAAGATCGCGCGCACGAGCGGAGGCGCCGCGATGAACAGCACGATGAGCGACTGCACGACCAGCACGATGTCGATCGGGATGCTGTCCGCCGCCTGCATCAGGAAACCGCCCGCCTTGAAGGCACCGAAGAGCACGCCTGCGACGAAAATGCCGAGCGGCCGTGAACGCCCGAGCAGGGCGACGGTGATCGCGTCGAAGCCGATGCCCGCATCGATCGAGGAGCCGAAGCCGCCTGTGGTGGTTCCGAGCACCTGGTCGACGCCGGCGAGACCCACGAGGCCACCGCCGATCACCATCGACCAGATGATCGCTGAGTTCACGCTGATGCCCGCGACCTTCGCTGCGCTCGGGTTCTCCCCGACGGCGCGGAACTTGAAGCCCAGGCTCGACCTCTCGAGGAGCCACCAGATGAAGATGGTCGCCGCGATGGCGATGACGAAGCCCCAGTGCAGCTGGTACTGCGGGCCGAACAGCGGCGGAAGGATGGCGTTGGGCAGGATCGCAGGCGACTTCGGGTTGTTAGACCCGTGCTGCTGCAGGGCGCCCGGTGTGCGAAGCAGATAGGAGATGAGGTAGAACGCGATCCAGTTGAGCATGATCGTCACGATCACCTCGTGCGCACCTGTGCGTGCCTTGAGCACGCCGGCGATGCCCGCCCAGAGCGCGCCGCCCACGAACCCCGCGGCGACGGCGACGACCAGGTGCAGCACGGGCGGGAGGTCGAACGACCAGCCGATCCATCCGCAGAACGCTGCGGCGATGAGCATCTGGCCCTGACCGCCGATGTTGAAGATGCCGGTGCGGAAGCCGAGCCCGACACCGAGGCCGGCGACGATCAGCGGCGTCGCGTAGGTGAGGGTGTCCATGAACGGACGGATGCCTTCGGCGAACGTCGGACGGCCGAAGTTGTAGATGGCGCCCTGGAACAGCGAGCTGTACGCGCCGGAGACGACGTTCCAGATCGCCTGGAAGGTGTCACCGGGACGAGCGAAGAAGTAGCCGGCGGCCTGCTGCACCCCTGGGTCGGTCACCGCGATCAGGATCGCCCCGACAACGAGCGCCAGCACGACGGCCAGGATCGAGATCACGACGCTGCCGCCCGCGATCTGCCGCAGCGCATCGTTCCACCTGTTCGGCTCCGGCTCGTCCGGCGCGACCGACGAGCCGGCCTCGAGAGCGACGTCGGCCTCCTCGGCCGCCCGCTCACTCGCCGTCTCGCCGGCGGTCGCACCTGCCCCGGCGGTCAGGCCGTCGGTCACGGCCTCCGTGCCCTGGGCATCCACCGCTTCGGCGCCGCGTGCGCCTTCAGCGCCGGCCGATGCCGGCGACTCGCCCTGCTGGTCGCTCACGCGGCCTCTCCTCTCGAGTCTGGCCCGGCATCGCCGGGAGTCGTCGGCGGTTCGGAATGGGGAGAATCGGGATGCTCGCCCGCCATCATGATGCCGAGCGTCTCGCGGTCGGTCCCCGCCGGCACGATGCCCACGATTCCGCCGCGGTACATGACGGCGATGCGGTCGGCGAGCGCGTCGACCTCATCGAGTTCCGTGGACACGACGATGACCGGTATACCCGAGTCGCGCGCCTCCACGATGCGTTTGTGCACGAACTCGATCGATCCGACGTCGAGGCCTCGGGTGGGCTGCGCGGCCACGAGGAGCCGCAGATCGCGGCTCAGTTCGCGCGCCAGCACGACCTTCTGTTGATTGCCGCCGGAGAGCGTGCCGACGAGGGTGTCGCTGCTCTGCGCGCGCACGTCGAACTCGCGGATCTTCTCGGCGGCGAACTGGGCGCGATACGCCAGCTGCAGTCCCCCGCCCTTCACGAACGGCGCGGAGTCCGATCGGTCGAGCATGAGGTTCTCCGCGATGGAGAAGCCGCCGACCAGGCCGTCTTCGTTGCGGTCTTCAGGCACGAACCCGACACCGGCATCCAGCACCCTGCGAACCCCGAGACCGGTGAGCCGCTTGCCGTCGAGAAGAATCTCGCCCTCCACATGGTTCTGAAGCCCGAGGATGGCCTCGGTCAGCTCGGTCTGCCCGTTGCCCTGCACACCGGCGATGGCGAGGATCTCTCCCGCGTGCACATCGAAGTCCACGTCGTTGACCACGAGCTGGCCGTCGTGATCGATGACCGTGAGACCGCGCACCTGGAGGGCTGCGTCACCCGGCGTCGCCGGCTCCTTCTGCACGGTCAGCTCGACGGAGCGGCCGACCATGAGCGAGGCGAGTTCCGCGTTGCTCGCCGTCGGCGACGCTTCGCCGACGACCTTGCCGAGCCGCATCACGGTGATTCGATCGGCGACCGCCCTCACCTCGCGCAGCTTGTGGGTGATGAAGACGATGGCCGTTCCGGAGTCGCGAAGCTGCTTCATGATCGACATCAGCTCGTCGGTCTCCTGCGGCGTGAGCACGGCGGTCGGCTCGTCGAAGACGAGCACCTTGGCGTCGCGCGACAGAGCCTTGATGATCTCGACCCGCTGCTGCACCCCGACCGGCAGGTTCTCGATGCGCGCATCCGGGTCGACGTCGAAGCCGAACCGCGCAGAGATCTCCCGCACACGGGAGCGAGCCTGCTTGTGATTGAGGAACCCTGCGAAGCCCGTGCTCTCGTTGCCGAGCATCACGTTCTCGGAGACCGTGAAGACGGGGATCAGCATGAAGTGCTGATGCACCATGCCGATGCCCGCCTTCATCGCGTCGCCGGGACCGGTGAAGTGCTGCACGACGTCGTCGAGCAGGATGTCGCCCTCGTCCGCCTCGAGGAGGCCGTAGAGAACGTTCATCAGCGTCGACTTGCCCGCACCGTTCTCACCGAGAATGCAGTGGATCTCTCCCGGCTCGACGGTGAGCGAGATGTGATCGTTGGCGGTGAGGGAGCCGAATCGCTTGGTGATACCGCGAAGTTCGAGCTTCATGGGGGTCAATCTACCTTTCACCGGCCGCCGCGTTGAGGCCGGGAATTGCATCGCTTTCTTGGCAGTCCGCGCTCCCCGCGCGAGACGCAGACGAGTCGAAGGGTGCCCGGAGGGCCCTTCGACTCGCTGCGCTCGCTCAGGGAGCGATCGTGCTGTTGATCAGGACTTCGGCGAGGCCGGCGACTTCACAGTGATGGAGCCGTCGATGATGCCCTGCTTGATCTTGTCGAGCTCCGACTTGAGGTTCGAGTCGACCTTCGACGCGAAGTCGTGGAACGGGGCGAGTCCCACTCCGTCGTTCTTCAGCGTGCCGACGTAGGCCGTGTTGGAGAACTTGCCCGCCGCGGACTGCTCGATGACCGCCGACGTCGACGGCTTGATGCCCTTCATGACCGAGGTGAGCAGGATCGAACGAACGCTCGGGTCGGTGTTGTAGACATCCGCGTCGACACCGATCATCGAGATGCTCTTGCCTGCGCTGTTCGCCTGATCGATGGCCTGGGCCGCCGACTGGTAGATCGGGCCGCCGACCGGCATGATGACGTCGGCGTTCTGGTCGATGAGGCCCTGCGCGACCTGCTTGGCGGTGTCGTTGGCGTCGAAGCCGCCGGTGAACGAGCCCTTCTGGCTGTCGACGTTCCAGCCGACGACCTTGACGCTCTTGTTCTTCTGCTGGTTGTAGTAGTTGACGCCGTCGACGAAGCCGTCCATGAAGATGGTCACGGTCGGGATCTGCATGCCGCCGAAGGTTCCGACCACACCGGTCTTCGAGAAGCTCGCCGCGGCGTAGCCGCCGAGGAATGCGGCCTGCGCCGTGTCGAAGATGATCGACTTGACGTTCGGCGCTGTGAACTCGTCGTCGTCGATGATCGCGAAGTCGGTGCTGGTGTTGGCCGCCGCCGCCTTCTTGGTGGCGTCGGAGAGGTTGAAGCCGACCGTGATGATCAGGTTGCAGTTCTGGTCGACCATGCTGTTGATGTTCGGCGCGTAGTCGCTCGCGGTCTTCGACTCAGCGGTCTTGTACTTCGTGCCGAGCTTCTTGGCGCTCGCCACCAGACCCTCGTAGCCGAGCTGGTTGAACGAGTGGTCGTTGAAGCCGCCGTTGTCGGAGACCATGCAGGGAAGGAAGTTGCTCTTCGCCTTCGTCGCCGTGTTGCTGTCGGTCGGTGCCTGACCGCAGCCGGCGAGCAGGGCGATCGCGCTGGCCGCGGCGAGTCCCGCGAGCGCAACCTTGCGTAGTTTGAATGTCACGTTGTCCTCCACCTAGAAGATCTGCGCGGGCGCGCGAGACGTCGATCCAGCGACGTTACTCAACGTTACGAATCCCTTGGATTCGGGTACGGACATCCTGACGTCGCCGTTATCATCTTGTTTCTTTTGAGCATCCTGCGATAGAGGACTGCTCATTTGTGCAGTCGGCTACGCGCAAGGATGCACACGGCCACCCCGTCTGCGAGCGGGCGACCCCATGCACCGCGTCCTTACGGAACCTCGGGACTCAGAGCACCTCGGGACTCAGGGAACCTCCGCGCTCAGAGGACCTCGGTGGAGCCGGTCAGGCGGAGCGCCTCGACGACGGACTTCACCCGCTGGGCGTTCTCACTCGTCGTGACCAGGAGGGCATCGGGAGTGTCGACGACCACGACGTTCTTGATGCCGATCAGGCTGATCACGCGACCGGTCTGGCTCACCACGATGCCGCTCGAGGCGTCGGAGAGCACCCTCGCGTTCTCGCCGAGAATGGCGAGGTCGGTGGGACGTCCGCTGCTGTTGAGCTTGGCGAGCGACGCGAAGTCTCCGACGTCATCCCAGTTGAAGTGGCCGGGAACGACGGCGAGCTTGCCCGCGGCCGCGGCCGGCTCTGCGACCGAATAGTCGATCGCCACCTTCGTGAGCGACGGCCAGATGCGGTCGACGGCGGGACCTCTCGTCGCCGGGTCGTCCCACGCCTCCGCGAGTTCGAGCAGAGCGGCGAGCATCTCGGGATGCGACGTGCCGATCTGCTCGAGGAGCACCGACGCCTTCGCGATGAACATGCTCGCGTTCCAGAGGTAGTCACCGCCGGCCAGGTACTTCTTGGCGGTCTTGAGGTTCGGCTTCTCGACGAACGAGACCACCTTGCGCACGGACTTCGCTCCGGACACCGTCAGCGGTTCGCCGACGTGGATGTAGCCGAAGCCGACCGCGGGCTCGGTCGGCGTGATGCCGACGGTGGTGATGTAGCCGGCGCGCGCCGCGGCGACGGCCTCGGTGACCGCTGCTCGGAAGAGCGGTTCGTTGCCGATCACGTGGTCGGCCGCGAACGAGCCGATGATCACCCCGGGATGCCGGCGCTCGAGGATCGCCGCCGCGAGCCCGATGGCCGCCGTGTTCTCACGCGGCTCACTCTCCAGCACGACGTTCTCATCGGTCAGGGCGGGGATCTGCTCCTCGACAGCAGCGCGATGCGCCCTTCCCGTGACCACCATGACCCGCTGTTCGCCGGACAGCGGAATGAGGCGGTTCCAGGTGGCGCGCAACAGCGTCGAGCCGGAGCCGGTCAGGTCGTGCAAGAACTTCGGCGCATCGGCGCGCGACAGCGGCCACAGGCGGGAGCCGACCCCGCCGGCCGGGATGATGCAGTAGAAGTCCTCGAGGGGCAGCTCACTCATGCTGATCAGGATAAGGGGCGGGGTTCCCGCCGGATTCCGGCCGGATTCAGGAACGGTTCACTCCCCCGCCACGGCCGGCTCGTAACGTCGCCGACATGCGGGTCGCCATCGTGAGCGAGAGTTTTCTGCCGACCGTCAACGGCGTGACCACGAGCGTCTGCAGGGTGCTCGACGAACTGCGACGCCTGGGTCACGACGCCACCGTCATCTGCCCAGGACCGGACGCCCCCGCCGAGTACGCGGGCTTCGCCGTGCACACCGTGCCCTCCATCGCCTACCGCCGTTTTCCGCTCGGCATGCCGAGTCCGCTCGTGCAGAGCGTGCTGGCCGACTTCGCGCCAGACGTGCTGCACGCGGCATCCCCGTTCCTCCTCGGCGCGCAGGCGATCGCCGCTGCCGGACGGCTTGGCGTGGCGACTGTCGCCGTGTACCAGACGGATGTCGCCGGCTACGCCAAGCGCAATCGCCTCGGCCTCACGACGGCCCTCGCCTGGCGCTACGTGCGCTGGGTGCACAACGGAGCCGACATCACGCTGGCGCCCTCGACGGCATCCGCCGACGATCTCGCGCATGCGGGCATCCTCAGAGTGCGACGATGGGGACGCGGCGTCGATCTGACCCGCTATCACCCGAACAACCGTTCCCGCGCCGATGCCGTCGCCTTGCGCGAGTCGCTGTCACCCGACGGCGAGGTGGTGGTCGGCTACGTCGGCCGGCTGGCCCCGGAGAAACAGGTCGAGCGGCTTGCGGCGCTGCGCGGCATGGAGGGCATCCGGCTCGCCGTCGTCGGCGACGGCCCGAGCGACGTGGCGGTGCGCAAAGCGTTGCGCAGGATGCCCGTGAGCTGGCTGGGCAGACGAGGCGGCGACGACCTCGGGGCGGCGTATGCCGCTCTGGACATGTTCGTGCACACCGGCACGGAGGAGACGTTCGGGCAGACGGTGCAGGAGGCGCACGCCGCGGGCCTTCCGGTCGTGGCGCCGAACGCGGGCGGGCCCATCGACCTGGTGCGGCACGGCGTCGACGGACTGCTCTTCGACTCCGACCGGGAGCTCCGCGACGCGGTGAATCTGCTCGCGCACGATGCCGGGCTGCGCCAGCGCATGGGCGAGGCAGGGCGGCGAGCGGTGCTGCGCTCGTCGTGGGCGGACGTCTGCGCCGATCTGCTGCGACACTACGACGCCGCGATCGCCCACCGTGCCGCCGCGGGCCTGCGGCTGCGGCGCACGGTCGAGCTCTGAACCGGAGACCGCACCCGGCCGGGCGAAGACGGGAGCGATGGATGCCCCTCCCGGCCGGCCGGAGCATCCGCCGGTCTGTCAGGAAGAACGGGCTTAAGGTTGCACGGGACCAATCGCGTCCCGTCACCCACTTTCCCGCACGGCCGGACGGAGGCGAACCATGGCACAGCTGAGGCGGCGAGTCATCCCGATCCCCTTCAGGCAGCGATCACGCCCGGCCGTCCCGGCCACGGATCCGGCTCAGACCGACGAGCCGGCGGCCCGTTCGCGCAGCACGATCGTCGACGCGGCGATCTACGCCGACGGCAGGCGCGTGTCGTCGCCCACCACGCTGGCCGACACGTTCCGGGCTCTGCACGACACCGAGAACGGCGTCGCCTGGATCGGGTTGTATCGGCCGAGTGAGACCGAACTGTTCTCGCTGGCCCGTGAGTTCGACCTGCACGAGCTCGCCATCGAAGACGCGATCGCCGCCCACCAGCGCCCGAAGCTGGAGCGCTACGACGACGTGCTGTTCGTCGTGCTCAGGGCGGCCAACTACCTCGACGTGCCTGAAGAGGTGTCGTTCGGCGAGGTGCACGTCTTCGTGGGGCCGAACTTCGTGATCACGGTTCGGCACAGCGAGTCGCCCGACCTCTCGCAGGTGCGTCATCGCATGGAGTACGACGAGGACCTGCTCGCGCTCGGGACCCAGAGCATCCTCTACGCCATCATCGACGCCATCGTCGACGGCTACGCCCCGGTCGTCGCCGGGCTCGCCAACGACATCGACGAGATCGAGAAGCAGGTGTTCGACGGCGATGCGAACGTGTCGCGGCGCATCTACGAGCTGTCGACCGAGGTGATCGACTTTCAGCGGGCCACGCATCCGCTCACCGCCGTGATGGACGCGCTCGAGCTGGGCAGCGAGAAGTACGGGGTGACCCAAGAGCTGCAGCGCAACCTGCGCGACGTCGCCGACCACCTCACGCAGGTGAACGAGCGGGTCGACGACTTCAAGAGGATGCTCCGCGACATCCTCACCGTCAACGCCACGCTGGTCAGCGAGCGGCAGAACGCCAGGATGACCTCCCTCGCCGAGACGACGTACCGGCAGGGAGAAGAGGTCAAGAAGATCTCGTCATGGGCGGCCATCCTCTTCACGCCGACCCTGATCGCCGGCATCTACGGCATGAACTTCGAGGTCATGCCCGAGCTGAAGTGGGTGTGGGGCTACCCGATGGCGATCGGACTCATGCTCGTGCTCGGCATCGCGCTGTACGTGATCTTCAAACGACGGCACTGGCTCTAGCTGCGGTCGCGATCGACCGCAGCGCCCCGACGCCGCTTCAGCCCGGCTGATCGCGCAGCAGCTCGGCGGCACGATCCACGAAGTCCAGGTGCTCGTCGAGTGTGTCCCCCACGGTGATCACGCGCAGCACGACCTCGTCGACGGCGTCACGGTAGGCGGCGATGCGGCCGGCGAACGTCGCAGGGTCGAGCGTGGTGTCGAGGGCGCGGATGCCGAGCCGGTCGAAGTTGGCCTTGTACGACGGGTAGCCCGAGTAGCGGTCGGCCTCCTGGGCGAGGCGGGGAACGGCATCCTCGTGCACGGCGGTGCGCACGTAGAGCGCGACGTGCTTCTGCGGCGCGAGCGCGTGCGCCTCGTCGGCCTGCCGCGCGGCGACGGCCGAAGTGAGCCAGTTGAGCAGGATGCCGTCGGCGCGCTCCGCAGCCAGCAGGCGCATCCTCGGGCCCAGGGCTCCGACGTACACCGCCGCGCCGGTGCCGGCGCGCAGCTCGTCGATCGCGGCGCCCACGTCGCCGAGCGGACTTCGCGACGCACCCGATCCGATGCCGATGCGCAGCCTCGGCGCGGGGAGGCCGCTGCTCGCCGCAAGAATGGATGCCGCGTCCCTGCGATCGACGGGCACCACCCCCGTGCCGAGCGCGAGCCGTTCGGTCACCGGCGCTGCGGCGTGCAGCGCTGCGAGCGAGTCGCCGCCGGGCAGGTCGTTCACCCACAGCCCGTGGAACCCCGCGCGCTCCACCGCCGGAGCGAGCGTCGCGATCGCCTCCGGCCCGAGCGTTCCCGCGACACCGATCGAGACATCCGCCAGCACCATGTCTCGATCCTCTCGCACCGTCCGCAGCTCGGGGCCGGCTCTGCAACAGCTGCACCAACCTGTTTCAGGTCGCGATTTGTGCCCTTCTGGCGCCGCATAAGGGCCGAAATCGCGACCTGAAGCGTATGCGGACGCGAGCGACGCACCGGCTGTGGACATGTTCGGCGGGTCGGGGAAGGCGCAGGCCAGTCTGGCGGGATGCGGAACAGCGCTCCCTTGCCCGACGGCATCGGTCCGATCTTCGGAATGGCGGAAGCGCGCGCGGCCGGCGTGACGGCGAAAAGGCTGCGAAGCGCCGACCTGGCCCGACCGTTCCACGGTGTGCGCCGCGTGTCGCTTCCTCCGACGCCTGACGGAGACGACCCGTACGAGCAGCAACGTCGTGATCGAGTACAGCGAGCCCGCGAGTATGCACCGCTTCTTCGGTCAGCCCATTTCTTCAGTCACGAGACGGCCGCCGCAGTTCACGGTGCCCCGCTTCCGCTCATCGTCGACGAGCACGGGGTGCCGCTCGGGAGGCACGATCTCGGCCCTCACGTGAGCGTCCTGGGCCACGGTCCGATTCCCCGCACGCGCGGCATAGTGCGGCACCGCGCTCAGCAGACGACGACATCGATCACGAACGTGCAGGGGATGCCGGTCTCGTCGCCTGCGAGCACCTGGGTGAGTCTCGGGGCGCTGCCGCTCGCCCACCTCGTGGCGCTGGGCGACTACTTCTGCCGGCGCTGGCGCCCTGGCGTCGGGAGACGCACTGTCGGCAGACCCCCGCTTGCGTCCCGCGAGCAGCTGCGACTCGCGGTCGCGGCCGGCCGCCGTCCGGGCGGAGCAAATCTTCGAGCAGCGCTCTCCTTCATACGGGAGGATTCCTGGTCGCCATGAGAATCACGCGTGCGATTCGAATTGGTGTGCGCAGGACTTCCCGAGCCCGAGTTGAACGTCGATGTCTTCGACGCGGCCGGCCGATTCCTCGGCTGTGTCGACATGCTGTATCGCGAGGAGCGCGTGGTCATCGAATATCTCGGGATGCTCCACGGGGCATCCTGGGCCCGCGATGTCGAGCGCCTCGCCGCGCTTCGAGCAGCAGGCTGGACTGTCATCGAGGTGACGGCACCACTCCTGTCGGACACCGTCGAGCTCGTACGTCGCGTGCGCGTCGCCCTCGGCCGCTGAGGTCGACGGCTCCGACGTCGGCGACCCGCGAGACGTCGCCTCGCTTCGGGTCGCGATTTCTGCCCTGATGGCGCCGCATAAGGGCAGAAATCGCGACCTGAAGCGGGTGGGCGGCGTCCGCTGCGGGCGCGCCGGGCGAGGCGGACACGGCCACGCTGTTTACAACGAATTTGTCTCGACGTCGAGACAGTTAGGCTGTCCTTAGAAGCGGGCCCCCTGGCCACGACGTAGACTGAATCCGGCCTCGAATCCGCGTGCCGTCGCGCCGCGAGAGGCCCTTCGCGCAAGGAACCTACCAAGGAGGGTTGTCCGTGCCAGCAGAAACGGCAGACACTCTCGAGCCGACCAAGAATCGGCCCGGGGGAACGCTGTACCGAGGCCGGGAAGGCATGTGGTCGTGGGTGCTGCACCGCATCACCGGCGTGGCGATCTTCTTCTTCCTGCTCGTGCACATCCTCGACTCGGTCGTGCTCGGCATCAGCCCGCAGGCCTACAACGCGGTCATCGGCACGTACAAGAACCCGATCATGGGCCTCGGCGAGACCGCGCTCGTCGCGGCGATCGCGTTCCACGCGCTCAACGGCATCCGCATCATCCTGATCGACTTCTGGAGCAAGGGCGCCAAGTACCAGAAGGTCATGTTCTGGACCGTCATCATCGTGTGGATCGTGCTCATGCTGGGCTTCGCTCCCATCCACCTCATGAACGTCTTCAGCGAAGGGAGCGCATCGTGACCACCATCGAGGCTCCCCGCACCCCGTCGCGCCCCGCACGCCAGAAGGGCGTGAACTGGGAGAAGTGGGGATGGCTGTACATGCGCGCCTCCGGCGTGCTTCTCGTGGTGCTCATCTTCGGGCACCTCATCGTCAACCTGGTGCTCGGCGAGGGCATCAAGGCCGTCGACTTCGGCTTCGTGGCCGGCAAGTGGGCCGACCCGTTCTGGCGCGTCTGGGACGGCCTGATGCTGTGGCTGGCGCTCATCCACGGCGGCAACGGCATGCGCACGATCGTGAACGACTATGCCCGCGGCACGACCGTGAATCGCGTGCTGAAGGTTCTCATCCTGCTGGCGGTCATCGTGCTGATCCTGCTCGGCACCTACACGGTGACGTTCTTCGACCCGTGCCCGAGCGGCGCACCGGCCAACCTGCTGCCGGACTTCTGCTCGACCATCACCAAGTAAGCCGCGAGAAGCGACCAGAAGAGAACCGAAAGCTACGGACATCCACGTGACTGAACAGATCGCAGACGGAGCCGTGATCGACGGCGTGCACTACCACCAGTTCGACATCGTCATCGTCGGTGCGGGCGGCGGCGGCATGCGTGCCGCCATCGAGGCCGGCCCGCACGCGAAGACCGCCGTCATCTCCAAGCTCTACCCCACCCGCTCGCACACGGGCGCGGCGCAGGGCGGCATGGCCGCAGCGCTGTCGAACGTCGAGGAAGACAACTGGGAGTGGCACACCTACGACACCGTCAAGGGCGGTGACTATCTGGTCGATCAGGATGCCGCGGAGATCCTCGCGAAAGAGGCGATCGACGCAGTCATCGACCTCGAGAACATGGGTCTGCCGTTCAACCGCACCCCTGAGGGCAAGATCGACCAGCGTCGCTTCGGCGGTCACACCCGCGACCACGGCAAGGCGGCCGTGCGCCGCGCCTGCTACGCGGCCGACCGCACGGGTCACATGATCCTGCAGACGCTGTTCCAGAACTGCGTGAAGCTCGGCATCAACTTCTTCAACGAGTTCTACGTGCTCGACCTCGTCATGACCGAGGTCGACGGGAAGAAGCGTCCGGCCGGCGTCGTCGCGTACGAGCTCGCCACCGGAGAGCTGCACGTCTTCCAGTCGAAGGCGGTGATCTTCGCGACCGGCGGATTCGGCAAGATCTTCAAGACGACGTCGAACGCGCACACCCTCACCGGTGACGGCGTCGGCATCATCTGGCGCAAGCGTCTGCCGCTGGAAGACATGGAGTTCTTCCAGTTCCACCCGACCGGCCTCTACGGCCTGGGCATCCTGCTCACCGAGGGCGCCCGCGGTGAGGGTGCGATTCTGCGCAACGCCTCCGGCGAGCGGTTCATGGAGCGCTACGCGCCGACCATCAAAGACCTCGCGCCGCGCGACATCGTCGCGCGCAGCATGGTGCAGGAGGTGCTCGACGGCCGAGGCGCCGGCCCGAACCACGACTACGTCTACCTCGACTGCACCCATCTGGGAGCAGAGGTTCTGGAGACGAAGCTGCCCGACATCACCGAGTTCGCGCGCACCTATCTCGGTGTCGACCCGGTCGTGGAGCCGGTGCCGGTGATGCCGACGGCGCACTACGCGATGGGCGGCATCCCGACCAACAACGACGCCGAGGTGCTCAGCGACAACACCACCGTCGTGCCAGGCCTCTACGCCGCCGGCGAGTGCGCCTGCGTGTCGGTGCACGGCTCGAACCGTCTCGGCACCAACTCGCTGCTCGACATCAACGTGTTCGGCAAGCGCAGCGGTCGCAACGCGGTCGAGTATGTGAAGACGGCCGAGTTCGTGCCGCTGCCCGACGACCCGGCGGCGGGCGTTCGCGACATGCTCGACGGACTGCGCAACTCCACCGGCACCGAGCGCATCGCGGCGATCCGCAAGGAGCTGCAGGACCAGATGGACCGCAACGCGCAGGTGTTCCGCACCGACGACACGCTCGCCGCGGTGACCGAGACCATCCATGGCCTGCGCGAGCGCTACAAGAACGTGCAGGTGCAGGACAAGGGCAAGCGGTTCAACACCGACCTGCTCGAGGCCGTCGAGCTGGGCTTCCTGCTCGACTTGGCCGAGGTCGTCGTCTTCTCCGCGCGCAACCGCAAGGAGAGCCGCGGCGGTCACATGCGCGACGACTACCCGAAGCGCGACGACGAGAACTACATGAAGCACACCATGGCCTACCTCACCGGCGACCCGCACTCGTCGAACCCGGCGGACCACATCAAGCTCGACTGGAAACCCGTTGTGGTCACCCGCTACCAGCCGATGGAGAGGAAGTACTGATGTCCACCGCCGTCGCCGACGCGCCCGCAGAGGGTCAGGCATCCGAGGCGCCCGCACCGATCAAGTCGTTCATCGTGACGCTGATCATCCGTCGCTTCGACCCCGACGTGGACACCGAGCCGCACTGGCAGGACTTCGACGTGGAGGTCTACCCGACCGACCGCGTGCTCGACGCCCTGCACAAGATCAAGTGGGAGCAGGACGGCTCGCTCACCTTCCGGCGCTCGTGCGCGCACGGCGTGTGCGGATCGGATGCCATGCGCATCAACGGCCGCAACCGCCTGGCCTGCAAGACCCTGATCAAAGACCTCGACGTGCAGAAGCCAATCTACGTGGAGGCCATCAAGGGCCTGCCGCTGGAGAAGGACCTCGTCGTCGACATGGAACCGTTCTTCGCCTCGTACCGCGAGGTGCAGCCGTTCCTGCAGGCGAACTCGACTCCGCCGGAGGGCAAGGAGCGTATCCAGTCCGTGGCCGACCGGGCGCGCTTCGACGACACGACCAAGTGCATCCTCTGCGCAGCGTGCACCTCGTCGTGCCCCGTGTTCTGGACCGACGGCCAGTACTTCGGTCCGGCGGCGATCGTCAACGCGCACCGCTTCATCTTCGACTCGCGCGACGATGCAGCCCAGGTGCGCCTGGACATCCTCAACGACAAGGAGGGCGTCTGGCGCTGCCGCACAACCTTCAACTGCACGGATGCCTGCCCCCGTGGCATCCAGGTGACGCAGGCCATCGCCGAGGTGAAGCAGGCCATCATGCGCGGGCGTCCGTAGCGCCGCCGGCATCGCAGTTCAGGAGGGGCTTGCCGCGAACCACGTGTTCGCGGCAAGCCCCTCCTTCAGTACCAGTAGCTGAGGAACGGTGTCTGCGTTGAGCGGAGCAGGGCGTCCAACCGCGTGATGGCGCCGGGCGTGGCCGCGGTGATGTGGCCCGCGCTCGCGAACGTCGCCGCGCGGTGAGAGCCGAGGTAGAGCGCCGAGAGCGTCGCGACATTCATGACGAGGTCGGGTGCGGCATCCGTTGCTCTCACCTCGGCGCGGCCGTCCGCTCCCGCTTCGAGACGATAGGTGCCACCCGCGATGCCCAAGGCATCGTCGATGCCGAGGTTGAGCGCATCGGATGCCCCGTAGCTGCGGGCCTCGAGCGCGGCCTTCACATCGAGGATGCGCAGCCAATGGTGGTCGAAGGTCACGACACGCGCGGCGCGCTGGTCGCGGAGCATCCAGAGCACGGGTTCGTCTGGTGAGGCGACCTCGTAGTGCACTGCCGCGACCAGGTCGAGTTCGAGGAGGTATCTCCACAGCGCAGCGTGGGCCTCGTCGGTGGCAGACCTGAGATAGTCGACCTCGACCGTGTGCTTCGTGAAGTCGGTGGCGTCGGACACCAGGCGGTACACGACGACGCCCTGCGGCACGCCCGCCGCATCGTCATACCGCACGATGCGCAGCGTCGCCGACCGCTTGTCGCGATCGGCGAAGACCCCGACGTGACGGCCCCAGTGATAGTCGTCGATCGCGAAGTCGCCCGGCGTGGCACGGCCGGCACGGTCGACCAGGTCGCGACAGCTCTCGTACGCCTGCTGAGACGACACGAACACCAGCCGCCCAGCGGGATCGGCGGGCGCGGTCGGCGACCACCCCGCGCGCTTCGCCTCGATCGTGAGATCGGCGATCCGGGTGGCGGCCCCGAAACCGAAGCGCCCGTAGATCGTGGCCTCCGACACCGTGAGAGACGCCATCGGGATGTCCGCGGCTGACGCGGTGCGCAACTCTCCTTGGAGCAGCGCCCGGGCGATCCCCCGACGATGGTGCGTCGAGGCGACGGTCACATTGCTGATCGCCCACGAGTCCAGCGTTCCACCGGGCACGGAGAGCTCGCCGACCCAGCTCGCGACCGTCGCCACCGGAACCTCCGGACTCGGGATGCTCGCATCCCACACCCCGGTGATCCTGCGGTGCGCGACGTGCCGCGCGTGCTCGTCGACGGACTCGGGATCGGGGCGACGATCGTGGAATCCCCGCGCGCTCGCCGTGTCCCATGGCGCGAGTGCCTGCGGATCCGCGCCGTCCACCAGCGCGTAGCGAAGGCCGTCGGCGGCGAGCGCGTCGAGTGAGGTGCTGTCGAGAGGAAGCGGCCGAGTGTCCATCGACCCAGCGTAGGACGCCGTCAGGCGAGCGCGTTCGCGACGGCGGCACGGGCATCCGCCGCGCTGTGCTGCACGAGTGCCAACGTCGCCAGCTCCCTCGCCTGCTCGAGCGTGACGCCCGCGAGCGTGGCGCGCACATCCGCCAGTGCGCCCGGCGACATCGAGAGGTCGTCGGCGCCGAGTCCGACGAGGGTGACGGCCATCAGGGGGTCGGACGCCGACTCGCCACAGACGCCGACCGGCGTGTTCGAGACGCGTGCGGCATCCCCGATCAGCTTGATGAGGCGCAGCACTGCCGGATGCCATGGGTCCTGATAGTGCGCCACCGATCCGAGCTGGCGGTCGGCCGCGAGCGTGTACTGCGTGAGGTCGTTCGTGCCGATGCTCACGAAGTCGCAGAGCGGAACGATCTGGTCGGCGAGCACGGCGGCCGAGGGCACCTCCACGGTGATGCCGACCGTGGACAGGCCGAGCGATCGGGCCACGCCGATGAAGTATGCCGTCTCGTCGACGTCGGCGACCATCGGCGCCATCACCCAGAGATCGGCGCCGGTGTCGTTCTGCGCCTCGGCGAGCGCCGTCAGCTGGTCGCGCAGCACGTCCTCGTGCTCGCGCAGGGCACGCAGCCCGCGGCGCCCGAGCGCGGGATTCTCCTCGTGCGTGTGGCCGAGGAACGCGAGCTGCTTGTCCGCGCCGGCATCCAGAACCCGGACGACCACCTTGCGGCCGCTGAAGGCCGCCATGAGATCGCGGTAGCGGGAGCGCTGAAGCTCGACGGACGGCGCGGTGCGGGCATCCAGGTAGAGGAACTCGGTGCGGAACAGGCCGACGCCCTCCGCGCCGAGCGCGACGGCGGGAGCCGCCTCCTCCGGCGACCCCACGTTGGCGAGCAGCGGAATGGCCGTGCCGTCTGCCAGCCGGCCAGGCGTCAGCGGACGCGGCGTGGAGACGGTGCCGCCGCGTTCGGCCGCGGCCGACACCGCAGAGCGCTCGGGGTCGACGACGACCTCGCCGTGCTCGGCGTCGACGATGACGGTCTGACCGTTGATGATCGCGTCGCAGCCGGTGGCACCGACGACGGCGACGAGGTTCTTGTTGCGGGCGAGGATGGCCGTGTGCGACGACGTGCTGCCGTCGCGCGTGACGACGGCGATCACCTGGCGCAGGTCGAGGGTGGCGGTGTCGGCCGGCGCGAGATCGTTGGCCACCAGCACGTAGGGAGCGTCGGACTGCGGCACCGTCGGCAGAGCGACCCCGCGCAGCTTGGCGATCACGCGGCGCGCGACGTCGCGCACGTCGGCTCCCCTGGCCGCCGGCACCTCGCCGAGCGCGTCGAGCACCTTCGCATACTGCTCGTAGGCCTCGAACACGGCGCGTTCCGCGGTCTTGCCATCGCCGATGCGGCGAGAGATGTCGTCGACGACGGCGGGATCCTGCGCCATGAGCGATTGCGCCTCGAGGATCTCCTCGGCGTCGCCGCCGGCCTGGTGGCCGAGGGCGACCAGTTCGTCGGTCACCGCATGGAGTGTGGTCTCGACTCGGCGGTACTCGTCGGACGCCTCCGCCTGCGAGTCCACGTCGGGCGGTTCGCCGATCGGGTCCGGCATGCGCAACGCGGGCCCAACGGCGATGCCGTGCCCCACGCCGACGCCCGTGATCTGGATCGACACGGCATCCAGCCTATGCCGCTTCAGTCACGGGCAGACTCCCCGGTTCGTCTACAGCGGTTGACAATTCGATGGAGGCCCGACCGACGGCGCGCATACGCCTTTCATCGCTCGGTGATGACGGCCGCCCACCCCGTGCGTGCGATGACACGACTCCGGAGACCCGACACGGAATGCTGAGACCCTAGGCTGAGAGCCGTGGCCCGGCGTGCGGTGAGAACGACGGATGCCGCGCCCGGCGACGCAGCAGACGCTGCCGCCGGGGTGCGGGCATCCACCCCTGCGCGCGACGCGGACATCGACCGGCTGAAGGCGCGCGCAACGCACGACCGCGAGGAACTCACGGAGCGACTCGAGGACCTCGCCGACCCGCTGCGCGATCGGCTGCGCAAGCCGGTGACCACGGTCAACGGCTGGTGGAAGTGGGTCTCGGCGCTGAAGCCGTACCGGGTGTGGAATCAGTTCTCGCACAATGACGGCAACCTGCGCACGGCAGGCATGTCATACCAGTCGCTGTTCGCGGTGTTCGCGGGGATATGGGTGGCGTTCTCCGTCGCCGGTGTCTGGCTGACGGCGAACCCGCATCTCATGACCGCGCTGGTCGACATCATCAACGACGCCATCCCCGGACTGATCAGCACACCCGACGAGAAGGGCGTGATCAGTCAGCAGACGTTGACGGGTCTGGGGACGTCATTCGGCTGGACCAGCCTGATCGCCGCCGTCGGCCTGATCTGGACCGCCATCGCCTGGTTGTACTACACGCGGCAGGCCGTGCGGGCGATGTTCGACCTCGACCGCGACGAGCGCAACTACGTGCTGCAGAAGATCACCGACTTCGGGCTCGCCATCCTGTTCGGCGTGGTGCTCATCATCTCGGCAGCCGTCACCGTCATCACGACCGACGCGATGACCTCCCTGCTCGATTTGGCCGGCATCGGGAGCGATTCGTTCTGGGCCAATTTCCTCGGGCGCGTGACCGGTTTCGCCGTCTCGATCGCACTGAACTACATCGTGCTCGTGGCGATGTACCGCGTGCTGTCACGCGTGGTCATCCCGTGGCGATACCTCGTGGTCGGACCTCTGCTCGGCGCGGCGGCACTCGTGGGGCTCAGCGTGCTGAGCGGTCTGCTGCTCGGGGGCGCCACCAAGAACCCGCTGCTCGTCAACTTCGCCGTCTTCGTCGGCATGCTCCTGCTGTTCAACTGGATTTGTCGCGTCATCCTGCTGTCGGCAGCGTGGATCGCCGTCGGGATGCTCGAACACGGCATCGAGCCGCGCAGGCGCACTCCCGAGCAGATCGCCTACGAGAAGGCGCTGTCGGAGTACACCGCCCACATGGTCATCGCGCAGACCGCCGTGGAAGAGGCAGAGAAGCGCGCGGCCGCGGCCCGCGGATTCGCGAAGTGGTTCGCGAACCGCCGACTGCGCGATGCGCGCGACGAGCTGGAGCGCGTGACCGACCAGCCGAAGCCCCAGCCGCCGAAAAAGCAGAGTTGGTGGCTGGCTGTGCCCGACGCCCAGCCGCTTGCAGAGGGGCCCTCTGGAGGGGTCTCGGCGACGGACGACGTGTCGAAGAGTGGCGGTTCGAAAGGCGGCAGCTCCCCGGCAGAGGGCTCGGAGCTCAGGCGGCGCGCATCGAAAGCGGAGCGATCCGCGCAGGAGATCGGACGGCGGGAGCGGCCGGCGGCCCCGGAGGCCGAGACGGATCACGCGACCGCTCGCCAACGTCGACGTCGGGAGTGAGCGGATCCCGGGAGGAGTGTCGCAGGCCGCGGCTACAGTTGTCCCATGCCTTCTCGCCGCACCCTGCGTATCGCCACGGTCAACGTCAACGGCATCCGGGCGGCCTACCGCCGCGGCATGGCGGCCTGGCTCGATGAGCGCGGGGTCGACATCCTGGCGATCCAGGAGGTTCGGGCGTCCACCGACGACCTGACGGGGCTGCTCGGCGACAGCTGGGACGTGCTGCACGACGCCGCGACCACCAAAGGCCGGGCGGGAGTGGCGCTGGCGAGCCGGGGCAAGGCATCCATTCACCGTGTCGCGCTCGGCGACGACGATTTCGACACCGCGGGGCGCTGGCTCGAGGCCGACTACGAGGTCGACGGCAGCATCGTGACGGTGGTGAGCGCGTACGTGCCCTCCGGCGAGGCCGGCACCGAGAAGCAGGTGTACAAATACCGCTTTCTCGATGCCATGGATGCCCGCATGAAGGCTCTGCCCCAGCACAGCGAGCTCGCCGCGGTGATGGGCGACCTCAACATCGGGCACCGCACGCTCGACATCAAGAACTGGAAGGGCAACGTGAAGCGCGCCGGCTTCCTGCCCGAGGAGCGCGCTTACCTCGACAAGCTGATGGGCGCCGAAGACGACGAGAAGTACAACGACGGCGCGGGCTACGGCTGGGTCGACGTGGGCCGCAAGTGGGCGGGCGAGGTCGACGGACCGTACTCGTGGTGGACCTGGCGCGGCCAGGCTTTCGACAACGACACCGGCTGGCGCATCGACTACCAGCTGGCCACGCCGAAGCTCGCCGAGAAGGTCGTCGACTACCACGTCGACAAGGCGGCGTCGTACGACGAGCGATGGTCGGACCACACGCCTGTCGTCGTCGACTACGCGCTCTGAGCCGAGCACCCTTCTCTCCCGCGCCGCACCGCTCGTGCCGCGCGAGGCATCCTTGAACCTCCGCACCACCACCAGAAAGAACCATGATGAGCAAGCCACGCCTCTTCTCCGGCATCCAGCCATCGAGCGATTCGTTGCACCTCGGCAACTACATCGGCGCGCTGCTGCAGTGGCGTGAACTGCAGCGCGACCACGACGCCTTCTTCTGCGTGGTCGACCTGCACGCCATCACGGTGCCGCAGGATCCGAAGGAACTCGCGGCGAAGACGCGGCGGACGGCGGCGCAGTACATCGCGGCGGGGATCGACCCGACGGCGTCCACCCTCTACGTGCAGTCGCACGTGCCCGCGCACGCCGAGCTGGCGTGGGTGCTGAACACCATCACGGGGTTCGGCGAGGCCGGACGCATGACGCAGTTCAAAGACAAGTCGTCGCGCTACGGCGCGGAGGCGACGAGCGTGGGCCTCTTCACGTATCCCGTGCTGATGGCCGCTGACATCCTTCTGTACGACGCCGAGGTGGTGCCGGTCGGCGACGACCAGCGCCAGCACGTCGAGCTCACGCGCGACCTCGCCGAGCGGTTCAACTCCCGCTTCGGCGAGACGTTCGTGGTGCCGAAGGCCCTCATTCAGAAGGACACCGCGCGCATCTACGACCTGCAGAACCCGACGTCGAAGATGTCGAAGTCCGCGGACTCGGTCACCGGCCTCATCCTGCTGCTCGACGAGCCGAGCGTGACCCGCAAGAAGATCATGCGGGCCGTCACCGACACGGATGCCGTCATCCGCTTCGACCGCGACGCCAAGCCGGGCGTCTCGAACCTTCTCGCCATCTACGCGGCATTGTCCGGCCAGACGATCGAGACCGTGTCGGCCGAATACGAGGGCAAGGGCTACGGCGACCTGAAGAAGGGTCTCGCGGAGGTCGTGATCGGGGAATTCGAGCCGGTGCGGGCGCGGGCGCTCGAGCTGCTGGACGACCCGGCCGAGTTGGACAGGTTGCTGGCGGCGAACGCGGGGCGGGCATCCGAGGTGGCGGATGCCACTCTCGCGAAGGCGTACGAGCGCGTCGGCTTCCTGCGCCGCGTGCGGGTCTAGGGGAGTCCGTCATGGATCCCGTCGAGTTGCGCACCGAGCGGTTGGTGCTGAACCAGCCGACGGGCGACGACCTGGCACGCGTCGTCGAGTACTGCCGCGATCCACTGTTCGAGCACTACATGACGCTGCCATGGCCGTACCAGGAGAAGGACGCCGTCTTCTTCGTCGAACGGCTGGTGCCAGACGGATGGCGCACGGAGCGCGAGTACACGTGGGCGCTGCGCGAGGCGTCCACGGGGCCGCTGCTCGGCGTGGTCGGCATGCGCGTGCAGCCCGAGCCTCGCACCGTCGATGTCGGCTACTGGCTCGGCGGCCCGCATCGTGGCCACGGCCACATGACGAAGGCGACGAGGGCCGCCGTCTCCTGGGCGTTCGACTCCGGTCGCTGCGACACCGTGCTGTGGGAGTGCGTGGCGGGCAATCGTGCTTCGGCACGCGTCGCGCGGAGCGCTGGATTCTCCTTCACGGGAGCCGGAACCGGACGCGTGACGCTGCGCGACGGGTCGCAGCCGGATGCCTGGCTGGGTGCTCGGCACCGCGGCGGCGACGAGGAGCTGGCGCGCTCGACGTGGCCGGAATCCACGATCGGCGCAGACGCGTGAGCACCCCGGCCGCCGTGCTGTTCGACCTCGACGACACGCTCTTCGCGCACCGCGAGGCGGTCGGCGACGCGATCGTGGCGCACGTGCGTGCGCTCGGGCATCCCTATGTCGTGTCGGATGCCGCCGCCGAGGTCGAGGCGTGGCGCGCCCTCGAGGAGCTGCACTACCACCGCTACCTCGCGGGCGAGCTCGACTACGACGGGCAGCGACGCTGCCGGGTGCGCGACTATGCGGCGCGGCACGGTGTGACGCTGGCGGCCGACGACGAACTGCCGTGGTTCGAGGGTTACTCCGTGCGCTATGCGGAGAGTTGGCGTCTGCAGGGCGACGCACGCGGGTGCCTGGATGCTCTGCGGGGCACGATCCCCGGCGTGCGGCTCGGGATCATCACCAACGGAGAGCTCGACCGCCAGCTGCTCAAGCTCGACGCGATCGGCGTCGGCGACGACTTCGACGTCGTGATCGCCTCGGGCGACGTCGGAGTCGCGAAACCCGATGCCCGCATCTTCGCGCTCGCCTGCCAGCGGCTCGGTGTGCGACCCTCTGAGGCGGTGTACGTCGGCGACCGCCTCGCGACGGACGCCATCGGTGCTGCCCGCGCGGGACTGATCGGCGTGTGGATCGATCGGCACGGGGTCGAGGTGGCGGCGGAGGCATCCGCAACCGCCGACGAACTCGGCGTGCGCTGCATCACGTCGCTGGACCAGCTCGTCGACGTCCTCGGCTGATCTGCTCGGCTGACGTGCTCGACCGGCGGCCGGAGGTTACGCGGGAATACGAGCCCCAGCGGCGCGTTGGGTAGAGTTGACGCAGTGCTCCGGGGTCGGTGAAAGTCCGAACCGGCGGTGACAGTCCGCGAGCCGAGGCAACGGCATCCATCGTTCGAAGGGTGTCAGCCGAGGTTGAGCCGGTGGAATTCCGGCACCGACGGTGATGATCTGTTCAGTTCGCAGCTGAGCGGTCAGAGTCCGGATGGGAGGCAGCACGCGCACGGTTGCGTTCGGCATCCGTGCGGTCGGCATGTGTCGACCACCCCGGGGTCCGCCAAGGGCTCGCCGAGACGGCGAGTGGAACAGCAGACAGACGGAGACGGGGATGACCGACACGGGCGCCGCTCTCAGCGCGCGTGATGCGCGTGGCTCTGTGCTGTCGCGTGCCCCGTCGCCATCGGAGATCCGGTCCGAGTACTCCGTGCCGATGCTGCGCGCCCTCGACCTCGCCTCCCGCGGTCCCGCCGGCGGCGTCAACCCGCAGGTCGGCTGCGTGCTCCTCTCACCCGCCGGCGATGTGATCGCCGAGGGCTGGCACCGCGGCGCGGGAACCGCGCACGCCGAGGTCGACGCGCTCTCGAAGCTCGAGCCGGGGCAGGCATCCGGAGCCACGGCCGTCGTCTCCCTCGAACCGTGCAACCATGTCGGCCGCACCGGCCCGTGCAGCGAGGCCCTGATCGCTGCCGGCGTCAGCCGCGTCGTGTACGCGGTCGACGACCCAGGGCAGGAGTCGCACGGCGGCGCCGCGCGGCTGCGCGAGGCCGGTGTCGAGGTGATCGCCGGGGTCGAAGCGGATGCCGCCATCCACCTTCTGCAGAGCTGGCTCGCCGCCGCGCGCCTCGGCCGCCCCTACGTGACGCTCAAGTGGGCGAGCAGCCTCGACGGCCGCATCGCCGCCGCCGACGGCACGAGCAGGTGGATCACGGGAGCCGCAGCCAGACAGCGCGTGCACGAGAGCCGCGCCGCGTCCGACGCCGTCATCGTCGGGACCGGCACTGTGCTCGCCGACGACCCGAGCCTCACGGCGCGCGGCGACGCGGGCGAGCTGCTCGACGACCAGCCGGTGCCCGTCGTCTTCGGCGATCGCCCCGTGCCGCAGGATGCCGCGGTGCTGCGGCATCCACGGCCCCCGATCTTCATGGGCGGGCACGACCTCCCCGAGGCGCTCGCGCAGCTGCGCGAGCTCGGCATCCGCACCGCCTATGTGGAGGCGGGCCCGGAGCTCGCCGCGGCGTTCGTGCGCTCGGGACTCGTGGACGAGGTGCACGTGTACCTTGCCCCGATCCTGCTCGGCGGGCGGCACACAACACTTGGCGACATCGGCGTGACGACCATCGCCGACCAGCTCACCCTCGTCACGCGCGGTGTCGAGCAGCTCGGCAACGACGTTCTCATCGTCGCCACGAATCCGGCGGCGCAGAGCCTCAATCCGTGGCCGACCGGCAGATCGACCGATCAGCCACCGTCCGACCAGCAAGGAGCATGACCATGTTCACCGGAATCGTCGAAGAGATCGGCACGATCACGGCGGTCGAGCGTTCGACCGATGCCGCCCGGCTCACGGTGCGCGGCCCGCTTGCCGTGCAGGGCGCGGCCCACGGGGACTCGATCGCGGTGAGCGGCGTGTGCCTCACCGTCGTCGACCAGGGCGACGACTGGTTCACGGCCGACGTCATGGCCGAGACCCTCGCCGTCACCACGCTCGGCGACGCCGTGGAAGGAACGAGGGTCGACCTCGAGCGGGCCGCGGAAGTCGGCGACCGGCTCGGCGGTCACATCGTGCAGGGCCACGTCGACGGAACGGCCGTGGTGCTGGCGGTCACGCCCGGCGAGGCGTGGCGCGTCGTGCGCTTCAGCCTCTCCCCCGAGCTCGCCTCGCTGGTGACGCGCAAGGGGTCGATCGCGGTCGACGGCGTCTCGCTCACCGTCTCCGCCGTCAGCGACGCGGACGCCGACCAGCAGTGGTTCGAGGTGTCGCTCATTCCCGAGACGCTGGCTGCCACCACCCTGGGCGCACGCGAGGTGGGCGATCGGGTGAACATCGAGACGGACATCCTGGCACGACACGTCGAGCGGATGCTCGCGCTGCAGCGGGCGTCCGAGACACGAACCGACTCCGAGACGAGGAGCAACGCATGACGCTGGCAACCATCCCCGAGGCACTGGAGTCGCTGCGTGCCGGCCGACCCGTGCTCGTGGCCGACAACGAGAGCCGCGAGAACGAGGGCGACGTCATCCTCGCCGCCGAGACCGCGAGCCAGGAGTGGATCGCCTGGACGGTGCGGCACACCTCCGGCTTCATCTGCGCGCCGATGACGAACGAGCTCGCCGACAAGCTCGAGCTGCCCGTCATGGTGGTCGACAACGAAGACTCCAGAGGCACGAACTACACCATCACGGTGGATGCCGCCGACCGGCTCAGCACCGGCATCAGCGCCGCCGACCGCGCGCACACCCTGCGCGTGCTGGCCGATCCGGCATCGACGGCGCGGAGCCTGCACCGCCCCGGACACGTCGTGCCGCTGCGCGCGGTGGAAGGCGGAGTGCGCGAGCGCGACGGTCACACCGAAGCCGCGGTCGATCTGCTGAAGCTGGCCGGCATGACACCGGTCGGCGCCATCGCCGAGGTGGTCGCCGACGACGGCGAGATGATGCGGCTGCCCGAACTGATCGAGTTCGGCGAGCGCGAGGGCGTGCCCGTGATCACCATCGAGGCGCTGGTCGCCTACCTGCAGGAGTTCCACTGCGACACCCCGCTGCAGGCCGTCGATGCGGTGCCCGAGACTTCGCGGGTGATCTTCGAGGTCGAGACGACCGTGCCGACCACCCACGGACCGTTCCGCATGCGCGCCTACCGCGATCGCATGACGGGCGCCGACCACGTGGCGATCATCGCCGGTGATCCCGGTGCGAGCGGGTCCCTGGTGCGCGTGCACTCCGAGTGTCTGACCGGCGAGGCGTTCGGTTCGCTCAAGTGCGAGTGCGGCCCGCAGCTGAATGCGGCGCTCGACACCATTCAGCGCGACGGCGGCGTCGTCATCTATCTGCGCGGCCACGAGGGCCGCGGCATCGGGCTCATCAACAAGCTGCGCGCCTACCGGCTGCAGGAGGACGGGCTCGACACGCTCGACGCCAATCTGGCGCTCGGCCTGCCGATCGACGCGCGGGACTACGGAGCCGCGTCGGCGATTCTGACCGATCTGGGCATCCACTCGGTGCGCCTGCTCACGAACAACCCCGACAAGGTGCAACAGCTCGGCGAGCACGGCATCACCGTCGAGGAACGCGTGCCGCTCGTCGTCGGCCTCGGCGCCCTCAACGAGCAGTACCTCGCCACCAAGCGCGACCGCCTCGGCCACCTGCTGCCGGTCGCCGACTCCGAACTGCCGGAGCTCGACGACTCCTTCGAGACGGATGCCGCCGCCACCAGCGACGACGAGCTGATCGCGCACCTTCCCCACCCCGACCAGAAAGGCGCCACCCGATGAGCGGAGCCGGAGCCCCCGACCACGACACCCTCGACGCGACGGGACTCACGGTCGTCGTCGTCGCAGGCACATGGCACGACATCATCACCGACGGCCTCATCGCGGGGGCCGAGCGCGAGCTGGAGGCATCCGGTGCGACCTGGTCGCTGGTGCGCGTGCCAGGCAGCTTCGAGCTGCCCGTGGTGAGCAAGGCTGCGCTGGATGCCGGCGCCGACGCCGTCGTCGCGCTCGGCGTGATCATCCGCGGTGGAACACCCCACTTCGAGTACGTGTCATCGGCCGCGACAGACGGTCTGACGCGGGTCGCCCTCGACACCGGCAAACCCGTGGGATTCGGATTGCTCACCCTCGACGACGAACAGCAGGGGCTCGATCGCGCCGGGCTGCCTGGCTCGAAGGAGGACAAGGGCGCGGAGGCCGCTCACGCGGCCATCGCCACCGCGCTGACGCTGCGAGCCCTGCGCACCCTCACGGCGTAACCGGCGCCCGACGACGGGCGCCGACCCTGACGGACGGCCGCACGCTCTGCCCCGTTCGACGTTCACGGTGCAGGATATGCGGCGCATCGAGCCCGATATGCGGCCGGCGTGCCGCATATCCTGCACCGCGTGCGACGCACCGGGACGTACGACGAAGCGGCGCCCGCAGAGGACGCCGCTCGACGAGTCAGGGATCGGTCAGGGCTTCCAGACCATCAGCACGACGACGGCCACCAGCAGCAGGCTGGCGATGCCGCTCGTGCCCGCGATGGCGCCGTATCCGCCCGACTTCGCGGCCGGGGCGGCCTTGGCGGCCGGATCTTCAGCCTCGACGGCTTCTTCGCCCTCGATGGCGTCGGCCGCGCGCCGCATGGCCGGCACCACGACGAACAGGGTGAGCGCAAGAGCGATGACGTAGAACACGATCGCGAGCCAGATCCACGTGTCGGTGATCGACGTGTGGTACTTCGGGTCGGCGGTGCCCATGGCGCCGAACCCGAGGATGACCACGAGCAGCGACAGCAGGCTGAAGATGTTGGTCGACTTGGCGAGCGTGCGCACCTGGCTCGGCGAACCGGCGCGGATGGCCCGCATCGCCGTCATCGGCAGGATCGCCATGGGCCCCACGATGAACACCGCCGCCACGACGTGCAGGATGTCGAAGATCACGTTCGCCACAGTCATGGGGTTCAGCCTAGCGCCGCGCGTGGGGCCGGCCGGGCTTCGAGACGCGCGCCTGCTGCGTGCTCCTCAGCCGGCGGATCAACCCGCGGTGAGATGGGTGCGGGGTTCGAGGCGCTCGCTTCGCGTGCGCCTCGACCGGCGGGCCCGAAGAGCCCTCAGTCGAGGAACAGGGCGCGCAGCCGACGCGTGGTGAGCACCATGCCGAGCGCCGCCATCACCGCCAGGTACAGCACGTGCCAGAGGATGCCCGCGCTCACCGCCCCCGTCGTCAGCGCACGCACGAGGTCGACGCTCTGCCACAACGGCAGCGCCTGAATGACCAGCTGCACTCCCTGCGGATACACCGACAGCGGATAGAACGTGCCGGAGAGCAGGAACATCGGCAGCATGATGAAGTTGATGATGTCCATCTGCTGGAACGACTTCATGTAGCTCGTGATGCCCATGCCGAAGCTCGCGAACGCGAGGGCGACGAGCAGCACGGCGGGCAGCGCGAGCAGCGCCCACCACGACAGGTTGAGACCCATCAGCTGCATCACGATCATGAACGCGACCGCGTAGAGGCCGCCACGGAGGAGCGCGTACGTGATCTCGCCGATCGCGACGTCGAGGGGGCCGAGCGAGGTGGCGAGCATCCCCTCGTAGAGCTTCGCGTAGCGGATCTTGAAGAAGACGTTCCACGTGGAGTCGTAGACGGCGCCGTTCATCGCCTCTGTCGCGAGCAAGGCCGGCGCGATGAAGGCGGCGTACGGAATGGCGCGCCCGTCCCCGGCCGTGACGGTGCCGACCAGCGCGCCCAGCCCGATGCCCAGCGACAACAGGTAGAACACCGGCTCGAAGGCGCCGGAGAGGACGACGGCCCAGTTCGTCGACTTGGTGGCCGTGAAGGCGCGGTAGAGCACCGCACGGGAGTTGCCGGCGTAGAGCGCACTCAGCGGCCGGCGGCGCGCGGTCGTGGCCGGCCGCATCCTCAGCTCGTCGACGCTCATGCGGTGAGCCTCCGCTTGGCGATGCGCCGTGACAGCAGCCAGAAGGGCACGATGAGCGCGAACAGGTAGAGCACGTGCACCGCGAGCAGCCAGGCCGGCTCATCGGTGCCGTAGCTGAGTGCTCGCGCGAGCTGCGTACCGTGCCAGATGGGCGAGAGCCAGCCGATCCACTGCAGCCCGATCGGCATGCTCGACAGGGGGAAGAAGGTTCCGGAGAACAGTGTGAGCGGCAGCAGCACGAGCCGCATGACCATCGCGATCTGACCGGTGTCGCGCTCGAGCGTGGAGATGTAGGTCATGATCGGGATGCCGAAAGCCAGCGCCACCAGCGTGGCCACGAGCACGCCGATCACGGAGACGCCCACCGTCATGGCGCCGAACAGCACGATGATCACCCAGTAGATGACGCTCGTGACGAACGCCCGCACGACGACCGAGATGACCATGCCGTCGATGATCTGACCGGGCGTGATGGGCGAGGCGCTGATGCCGACGAAGGTGGGATTCCACTTGAATCCGGAGAGCACCGGGTAGGTGAACTCCTCGCCCGCGACGGATACCGCCGCCGTGCACATGAGCGCGGGCGCCACGAACTGCAGGTAGGTGACGCCGTCGATCGGGGTCGACCCGACGAGCGTGCCGAGCCCGATGCCCATCGCGATGAGATACAGCAGCGGCGTGCCGACGGCGCCGATCACCACGGTCGACACGTAGGAGCGCATCACGCGCAGCCGATGCTCGGCGACGTACCACGCGCCGAACCGCCGCGGCCTCGCCGCGAGCTCCGTCGTGCTCGCCGCAGACCCCGTCACCGTGGCCGTCATTCGATCAACGACCTTCCCGTGAGCCTCAGGAACACGTCTTCGAGGCTGGAGCGTCGCACGAGCGACGTGAGCGGGCGGATGCCGGCATCGGTCAGCCGCGCCAGCTCGGCCTCGCCGTCTGCCGTGTACACGAGCACCCGGTCGGGCAGCGGCTCGACACGGTCGCCCACTCCCTTGAGCTGCTCGGCCATCGCCGCATTGCGATCGGCACCGAAGCGCAACTCGAGCACCTCCCGCGTCGAGTATTCGCGGATGAGCGACGCCGGAGTGCCCTCCGCCATGATCGTGCCCTTGTCGACCACGATGAGCCGGTCGCAGAGCTGCTCCGCCTCATCCATGTAGTGCGTGGTGAGCACGAGGGTCGTGCCCTCTTCCTTCAGCCGGAAGAGCCGGTCCCACAGGATGTGCCGCGCCTGCGGGTCGAGTCCCGTGGTCGGTTCGTCGAGCAGCAGGATGCGCGGGTCGTTCATGAGCCCTCGCGCGATCGTCAATCGCCGCTTCATGCCTCCTGAGAGGTCGGTGACCTTCGCCTTCGCCTTGTCTTGCAGCTGCGCGAACGCGAGCAGGTCATCCGCCTTGCTGCGCACGTGCGCCATCGGCAGACCGAAGTAGCGGCCGTAGACCATGAGGTTCTCGCGCACCTTGAGCTCTTCGTCGAGGTTGTCGGCCTGCGGCACGACGCCGAGCTGCGCGCGGATCTCCGGACCGTTGCGATCGGGATCGAGGCCGAGGATCTCCAGTCTCCCGCTCGTGCGCGTCGACACCGCGCCGATCATGCGCATGGTGGTCGACTTGCCTGCGCCGTTCGGGCCGAGCAGACCGAACGACTCCCCCGGGGCGACCTCGAACGAGATTCCGCCCACGGCAGTCACCTCGTCGTACTGCTTGACGAGGTCGGACGCGACGATCACCGGTGATGGCACGCGTTCCAAAGTAACCCAGACGGGCGACATTCGCGGTGCCGCGGGATGCCCGGTCCCAGCCTGCATTGATAGCCTTTCGCCACCCCCGAACTGGAGTCTCCCCATGAGTTCACCCGCGCCCGGCTCCGCCGCGGCGAGCGCGCCCGCGCGCCGTCCGTTCGGCCGTCCCGTGAAAGACGACGGCCCGCGAGCCACCTTCAGCCAGCTTCTTCCCTACCTGTTCGAGCACAAGGCGACCATGACCTTGGTGGTGGTGCTGAGCGTTCTCGGCGCTGCGGCCTCCCTGGCGCAGCCCCTGCTCGTGAGCCAGGTGATCAACATCGTGCAGAAGGGCGAGACGCTCGGCGGCCTGGTGTGGGGTCTCGTCGTGCTGGTGATCGTCTCCGGTCTCATCTCGGGCTACCAGCACTACCTGCTGCAGCGCACGGGCGAGAGCGTGGTGCTGTCGTCGCGCAAACGTCTGGTGGCGAGAATGCTCAATCTGCCCATCAGCGAGTTCGACGCTCGTCGCACGGGCGACCTCGTCTCCCGCGTCGGCAGCGACACCACGCTGCTGAGAGCGGTGCTCACGCAGGGTCTTGTCGAGGCGATCGGCGGCTCGCTCACATTCCTCGGCGCGCTCATCGCCATGCTCATCATCGATCCGGTGCTGCTCGGCCTCACCGTGCTCGTCATCGCGGTCTCGATCGTGGTGGTCGTGCTGCTGTCCGGGCGCATCCGCATCGCCAGCCGCAAGGCGCAGGAGCGCGTGGGCGACCTGGCGGCATCCGTCGAACGCGCCATCAGCTCGGTGCGCACGATCCGCGCTGCGGGGGCGACAGGCCGCGAGATCGAGGCGGTCGACAAGGATGCAACGGCCGCCTACGACATGGGCGTGAAGGTGGCGAAGATCTCGGCCCTCGTCGTGCCGGTCGCCGGCATCGCCATGCAGGTGTCGTTCCTCGTGGTGCTCGGCGTCGGCGGATTCCGCGTGGCCAGCGGCGCGATCACCGTCGCCAATCTGGTGGCGTTCATCCTGTTCCTCTTCATGATGATCCTGCCGCTGGGCCAGGCGTTCGGCGCGTTCACCTCGGTGAACTCGGCGCTCGGCGCGCTCGGCCGCATCCAGGAGATCGTCGACCTGCCCAGCGAAGACGCGAACGACCTGCCCGCCGATCGCCGCGCCGTGATCGTCGGTCCGGCGAACGCCGCTGTCAATCCGGATGCCCCGGCCGTCGCCTTCGCCGACGTGCACTTCGCCTACCCCGACGCGGTCGTCGCCGCGAGGGCCGCGCGCTCTGCCGAGGAGAGCGCGGAGCACGACTCCGCAGACGAAGCCCACGGCGGCGCGCCCACCGCGACCGTCGCGTCGCCTGAGACACCGTATGGTGCGGCAGCGAGCGCGGACGGCGTCCAGCGGGCGGAAGCCTCCATCGAGACCGTCGCCATCTCGCTCCCCCGCGGGGGCGAGTCGGCGGCTCCGCCGCGCACAGAGCCCACCGCGGCCGCCGAGCTGGACACCCGGCCGACGCCGACCGAACGGCCTGCGGACGTCGAGCACTCGGTCGATACCGAGCAGCCGGCCGGCACCGAACCGTCCACGAACACGGCGGACACGGAGTACGCCTCGCGACGCTCGCTGCGCGAGGCCGAGCGGCACACGGCGACCGGCGGCATCCGCCTGCCGTGGCGTGGCGCGGCATCCACCCCCGCGGCAGGCAGCGCCATCGTCACCGACGCGGTCGAGGGCGAAGACGTCATCGCCGAGGCGGAAGCCCGTGCCGGGACGCCGACCGACGATGCTCCGACGTCGGCGGTGTCGGTGAGCGGGCTGACGGCATCCGTCGTCTCCCCCGACCAGGGAGTGCTGCACGGCGTGAGCTTCACGGCTCCGCGCGGCAGGCGCACGGCGCTCGTCGGGCCGTCGGGAGCGGGCAAGAGCACGATCCTCGCGCTCATCGAACGGTTCTACGATCCGATCTCCGGCGCGATCTCGATGGGCGGGCTGGACATCCGCTCCGTCGATCGCAAAGACCTTCGCGCGCAGATCGGCTACGTCGAACAGGACGCCCCCGTGCTCGCCGGCTCGCTGCGGGACAACCTCACGCTGGCGGTGCCGAACGCCTCGGATCGGCAGTGCATCGACGTGCTGCACGCCGTCAACCTCACGGATGTGCTCGAGCGCACCCCGCTGGGACTCGATGCTCCCGTGGGCGAAGACGGGGTGATGCTCTCCGGCGGCGAGCGTCAGCGGCTCGCGATCGCGCGTGCGCTGCTGGCCGCCCCGCCCATCCTGCTGCTCGACGAGTCGACGTCGAGCCTCGACGGACGCAACGAGCAGCTCATGCGCGAGGCCATCGACGCGGTGGCGGAGAACCGCACGTTGATCGTGATCGCACACCGGCTGTCGACGGTCGTCGACTCCGACCAGATCGTCGTGCTCGACAAGGGCCGGGTCGTGGGAGTGGGCACGCACTCCGAACTCGTGCAGACGACCCCGCTCTACCGCGAGCTCGCGAAGCACCAGCTGCTCGTCTGAGGGGTCGCGGAGAGCACGACGGGCTCAGTTTTCAGGGACATGCCCCCGCCGCGCGAGCGCGGCTCCCGCCAGACCCGATGCCAGCCCTGAAAACTGAGCCCGTCGTACTCTCCGCTCGGGGAGTCAGGCGAAGGAGTCAGCGGCCAGCCGCTGCCGCGGTGACTCCAGCGTCAGCGGGTGAGCCGGTAGCGCAGCGCCTCCAGCTCCGCCGTCAGCGCGGCGGGCACGCGGCCGCCGAACCGGGCGAAGAACTCCTCTGTGAGGTCGCACTCGGCCAGCCACGCGGTCTGGTCGACGTCGAAGAGGCGCTCGAGCGCATCCTCGCTCAGTTCGAGCCCGTCGAGGTCGAGGGACGCCTGCGCAGGAACCCTGCCGATCGGCACGTCGACCGCGTCGGCCGTTCGCTCCAGCCGCCCGACGATCCACGCGATGACCCGCATGTTCTCGGCGAATCCCGGCCACAGGAACGATCCGTCCGGCCCCTTGCGGAACCAGTTCACCTGGAACACCGCCGGCGCATTCGCACCGAGCTTCTCGCCGATGCGCAGCCAGTGCCCCCAGTGGTCGGCCATGTTGTAGCCGCAGAACGGCAGCATGGCGAACGGGTCGCGGCGCAGCGCGCCGACCGTGCCCTCGGCGGCGGCGGTCTGCTCCGACGCGATGGTCGCGCCGAGGAAGACGCCGTGCTTCCAGTCCCTGGCCTGCAGCACGAGCGGAACGTTCGTGGCACGGCGTCCGCCGAAGACGATGGCGTCGATGGGCACGCCGTCCGGGTCCTCCCAGTCGTCGGCGATGGTCGGGCACTGCTCAGCCGCCACCGTGAACCGGGAGTTCGGGTGAGCGGCCGTGCGGCCGGAATCCGGCGTCCACTCCTCGCCTCGCCAGTCGATCAGGTGCGCCGGCTTCTCGTCGGTGAGGCCCTCCCACCACACGTCGCCATCGTCGCGCAGGGCCACGTTCGTGAAGATGGTGTTGCCCCACAGCGTCTCGACGGCCGACCTGTTCGTGGACTCGCCCGTGCCTGGTGCGACGCCGAAGAAGCCGCGCTCGGGGTTGATCGCGCGAAGGCGACCGGAGGCATCCGGCTTGAGCCACGCGATGTCGTCGCCGATCGTCTCGACGCGCCATCCGGGCAACTGCGAGCGCAGCATGGCGAGGTTGGTCTTGCCGCACGCCGACGGGAACGCCGCCGCGATGTGGTGGGCGCGGCCGGCGGGCGACACCACCTTGATGATGAGCATGTGCTCGGCGAGCCAGCCCTCGTCGCGCGCCATCTGCGAGGCGATGCGCAGCGCGAAGCACTTCTTGCCCAGCAGCGCGTTGCCGCCGTAGCCCGAGCCGTACGACCACACCTCGCGGTCTTGCGGGTACTGCACGATGTACTTCGTGTCGTTGCACGGCCACGCGACCTCGGGACGGTGGATGCCCTCGGCGTCGACGAGCGGGTAGCCCACGCTGTGCACGGTGCGCACCCACGTGCGACCGTCCTCGATGAGGTCGAGGGCGCGGCGTCCCATGCGCGTCATGATGCCCATGGAGACGACCACGTAGGGCGAGTCGGTGATCTCGACGCCGAGCTGCGAGATGGAGCCGCCCAGCGGTCCCATCGAGAACGGCACGATGTACATCGTGCGGCCCCGCATGCTGCCGGCGAAGACGCCCTTCAGCTCGGCACGCATCTCGGCGGGGTCGCGCCAATTGTTCGTGGGGCCGGCATCCTCTTCGCTCTCCGAGCAGATGAACGTGCGGGCCTCGACCCTGGCGACATCCTTGGGGTCGGTGCGGGCGAGGTAGCTGCCGGGCCGCCATTCGGGGTTCAGCTTGATGAGCTGGCCGTTCGCGACCTGCAGCTTGAAGAGTCGGTCCGCCTCGGCGCGGGACCCGTCGCACCACACGATCTCGTCGGGCTGCGTCAGTTCGGCCACCTCCAGCACCCATGCGGCGAGCGCGGCGTCGGTGGTGCCGAGGTCCCAGCCGTGCTCGGCGTAGGCCTGCGCGACGGCGAGACGCGACGGAGCGGGCTCACGGCCCTGCGCCTGCCGGTCGCCCGAAGGTGAAGCCGGACGGATGTCGGTGCCCTCGTCATCCGTCCGGCTGGTCTGTGCGGCTGCTCGTGCGCTCGGCCTCTGCGTCATCGTCATCGTGTCGTCTCTCGGGTCGGTCGGCTTCGGCTCTCGCGTGCTGAACGCCATGGATCTCGGTGTGTGCGTCGGCATTCGCGCAACGCCGACCTCTTCACTCTGACGTGACTTCGAGCATGTGACTGCACAAACGATCACGAAAGAATCGCAATTCTTTTGATAGCGTGAACGAATGGATGCCGACACCGCCGATATCGCCACCATCGGCCACCGAATCCGCCACTTCCGCACCCGCACAGGGCTCACCCTCGAGCAGGTCAGCGACGGAGTGGGGCTTTCGCAGAGCCAGCTCTCCATGATCGAGAACGGCAAGCGCGAGCCGAAGCTCACCGTGCTGCAGTCGATCGCGAGCGCGATCGGCGTCGACCTCGCCACCCTTCTGGTGGCGGAGCCGCCGGACGAGCGCACGGCGTACGAGCTCGAACTGGGCCGGGCACAGGCATCCCCTCTCTACACCGCCCTCGGACTGCCCGTCGTGCGGCCGACGAAGGGCACGCCGACACCCACGCTCGCCGCGCTCGTCGGCCTGCACCGCGAGCTCGCCAGGCAGGCGAGCAAGGCGATCGCGACGCCCGAGGAGGCCAGGCGCGCCAACACCGAGCTGCGCGAGTGGATGCGCGCTCGCGACAACTACCTGCCCGACATCGAAGACCTCGCGGAGGAGCACGTGAAGGCGTCTGGGCACGTCTCGGGCGCGCTCACCCACCGCGAGGTGAGCGTCATGGCGAAGCATCTCGGGTTCGAGCTGGTCTACGTCAACGACCTGCCGAAGTCGACAAGGTCGATCACCGATCTGGAGAACGGGCGCATCTACCTGCCGCCGGCATCCATTCCCGGCGGTCACGGACTGCGCTCGATGGCCCTGCAGGCGCTCGCCCATCGCGTGCTCGGCCACGAGCGCCCGGAAAGCTATGCGGAGTTCCTTCGGCAGCGCATGCAGATCAATTACTTCGCGGCGTGCTGCCTCATGCCGCGGTCGGCTGCGGTGTCGTTTCTGCAGGAGGCGAAGAAGGATCGCGACCTGGCCGTCGAAGACTTCCGCGACGCGTTCGGGGTGACGCACGAGACGGCATCCCTACGGCTGACGAACCTCATCACGGTGCATCTCGGCATGCGGATGCACTTTCTGCGGGTCGGCGAAGACGGCGCCCTCTACAAGGGCTACGAGAACGACGGGCTGCCGCTGCCCACCGACGTCACCGGCGCCATCGAGGGCCAGCTGGTGTGCAAGAAGTGGAGCGCGCGCGATGCGTTCACGCAGACGAACCGCACCACCGAGCTGTACCAGTACACCGACACGCCCGCCGGAACATACTGGTGTGCGACACAGACCGGGCGCGGCGACGACGGCGGCTTCACGGTGACGATCGGGGTGCCGTTCGCGGATGCCAAGTGGTTCCGCGGCCGGGAGACCACGGCCCGCGCCGTCTCGACATGCCCGGACCCCACCTGCTGCCGCAGCGCGGATGCCTCACTCGAGACCGAGTGGGCCGACCGAGCGTGGCCGAGCGCACGACTGCACGCGCACATCCTGTCGCCGCTGCCCACTGGCGCCTTCCCCGGGGTGGACGACGCCGAGCTGTACTCGTTCCTCGCCGAGCACTCCGGCCCCCTCGGGGAGTAGTCGCACCCGCGGATTCTCGACCCGACTTGACTTCCGGGCCTCTCCTTCCCACAATAGATGTCACGACATCTATGTCATGACATCTATCAGGAGGAATGATGAACAAGGTGAAGAAGGTCTCGGTGATCAGCACCGGGAGCGTGCAGATCCGGCCGGAGCACGTCGAGACCAACGGCACGCCGCTGCTCTGGTGGCTGAACACGTCTCGTCGCTGGACCGGTCCGCGACCGATCAACGTGTACGTGATCGAGCACGAGAAAGGGCTGGTGCTCTTCGACACGGGTCAAGACAGGCGCTCGGTCACCGACCCCACATACTTTCCAGGAGGCGTGGTCGGTCACAACTACCGCCGGCTCGCCAAGTTCGACATTCCGCAGGACGCGACGCTCAGCGAGCAGTTGCACGACCTCGGCCACGACATCGCCGACGTGCGCATCGCGATCCTGTCGCATCTCCACCAGGATCACATCGGCGGGCTGCGGGAGCTTCCCTCGTCGGCGCAGATCCTGGTGAGCGGCACCGACCTCGAGTCGGTCGACAAGCCGTTCGCCGTGCTCGACGGCCTGTTGCGCGACCACATCCGGCTTCCCGGCCTCGACTGGGTGCCGGTCACCCCGAAGCCCGCGCAGGATGACTCGATCGCGCCGTTCACGCACGCTCACGACGTGATGGGCGACGGCTCGCTGCTCCTCCTGCCCACACCGGGCCACACGCCGGGCTCGCTGTCGCTGCTGTTGCGCAGCGACGGCCTTCCGACCATGCTCTTCGTCGGCGACCTCACCTATGATGCGAAACTGCTGGCAGCCGATCGCGTTCCGGGTGTCGGAAACCGCAAGGAGCTGCACCTGACGACGCAGAATGTGAATCGGCTGGCCGCGCGTTTTCCGGGCATGCCCGTGCTCGCCGCCCACGACCCCGCGGCTGCCGATCTCCTGCGATCGGCGCTGCTGCAGTACAAGGAGTGACCCGTTGAGAACCGCCGAACACCTCCGCTACCTGATCCTCGCCGCCCAGCGCGAGGGCAACAGGCAGCTCACCGCGGCGCTCTCGCTGATCGGCCTCACCCCCGCGCAGTCCGAGGCGCTGCGCATCATCGCCGATCACGGGCCGCTCGCTCTGAAGCAGCTCGGCGACATGCTGGTGTGCGACAGCGGCACCAGTCCGAGCCGCATCGTCGACCGGCTCGTCACGGCGGGTCTCGTGCAGCGGGAGGCCGGAGAGCACGATCGGCGACAGGTGCGGCTCACGGTCACTCGACAGGGTGCGGACAAGGCGGAGCAGGTTCGAGAGATCGAAGATCAGCTCTACGACGCCATCGACGGTGCGGTGACGACGGATGACGCGGCTGCGCTCACACGCGTGCTCGGCGCGCTGACGACCGGCTCACCGGCCGGGAACGCCCTGCAGAAGCGGCTCGAGGCAGAGGGCGCGACGGCGGCACGCGGGTAGCGCCCTCCTACTTCGGCTGCATGCGGATCGCGCCGTCGAGACGAATGACCTCGCCGTTCAGCAGAGGGTTCTCCACGATGTGGCGCACGAGAGCTGCGTATTCCGCCGGTGTGCCCATGCGTGACGGCATCGGGATCTGCTCCTCCAACGACCGCTGCACGTCGTCGGGCATGCCCGCCATCATCGGCGTCTGCATGATGCCGGGCGCGATGGTCATCACCCTGATCAGCAGCTTCGACAGGTCGCGGGCCAGCGGCAGGGTCATGGACGCCACGCCGCCCTTCGACGCCGAGTACGCGGCCTGTCCGATCTGGCCGTCGAACGCGGCGACCGATGCCGTGTTCACGATCACGCCGCGCTCGCCGGTCGCCGGGATGCCCGGCAGCACCTGCGCCTCGACCGGCTCGTTCGCGGACATCGCAGCGGCCGCGAGCCTGGTCACGTTGAACGTTCCGATGAGATTGATGCGGATCGTGCGCTCGAACGCGTCCAACGCGAGCGGGCCTTCTCTGCCCACCGTTCGTCCCGCGGTGGCGATGCCCGCGCAGTTCACGGTGACGCGGAGCGGGGCGAGCCGCTGCGCGGCATCCACTGCCTGCCGCACCTGGTCGGCGTTCGTCACGTCGGCGGGCACGAAGACGCCGCCGAGCTCGGCGGCGGCCTCTTCGCCGCGCGACGACGGCAGGTCGACGATGACCACCTTCGCGCCGGCCTCGGCCAGCACGCGTGCCGTCCCGTTGCCCAGTCCCGACGCACCGCCGGTGACGAGCGCACTGCATTCCGTGATCTGCATATATCCCTCCGGGATCGTATTCGTCCGGCTCAGAGCCGCTCGATGATGGTCGCGTTCGCCATGCCGCCGCCCTCGCACATGGTCTGCAGTCCGTACCTGCCGCCCGTACGTTCGAGGCGCGCGAGCAATGTGCCCAGCAGCCGCGTGCCGCTGGCGCCGAGCGGATGCCCGAGCGCGATCGCCCCGCCGTCGCCGTTCAGCCGCTCGGGGTCCGCCCCGAACTCCTTCAACCAGGCGAGCGGCACGGGGGCGAAGGCCTCGTTCACCTCGTAGGCGTCGATGTCGTCGAGGTTCAGTCCGGTCTGCTTGAGGATGCGTGCCGTCGCCGGCATCACGCCCGTCAGCATGTAGAGCGGGTCGCTTCCCGTGACCGCGAAGGCGTGGAACCGGGCCCGCGGCGTCAGCCCCAGCTGCTCGGCACGCCGCGCGCTCATGATGAGCGCGGCGGAAGCGCCGTCGGTGAGCGGGGACGAGTTGCCAGGGGTGATCTTCCAGTCCAGCTCCGGGAACCGGGCGGCGAGGGCATCCGTGCGGAACGACGGGTTCAGGCCGGAGAGACCCTCCGCCGTGGTGGCCGGACGCACCGTCTCGTCAGCGGTGACGATGCTGCTGCCGCCGGCGGCATCCACCACCTCGACGGGCACGAGCTCGCGGTCGAACTCCCCCGCCTCTGCCGCCTCGGCGGCGAGTCGGTGCGAGCGTGCGCTGAACTCGTCGAGCTCGTCACGGCCGAAGCCGTACTTCTGTGCGATGAGCTCGGCGGAGACGCCCTGACCCACCAGGCCGTCCGGATAGCGCGCGGCGATCCGCTCGCCATAAGGGTCGCGTCCGAGGGTCGAGGTGCCCATGGGGATCGTGCTCATCGACTCCACACCGCAGGCGATCACGACGTCTTGCACACCGGCCATGACCGCCTGGGCCGCGAAGTGCGCTGCCTGCTGGCTCGAGCCGCACTGCCTGTCGATCGTGGTCGCGGGCACATGCTCGGGAAACCCGGCCGCGAGCACGGCGTTGCGCGCCACGTTGTAGGACTGCTGCCCCACCTGGGCGACGCAGCCGGCGATCACATCATCGACCGTGCCGGGGTCGAGGTCGTTGCGGCGCACCAGCTCGGCGAGCAGGTCGCCCAGCAGGTCGACGGAGTGCTTGCCGCTGAGGGCGCCTCCCGGTTTGCCTCGTCCGCTCGGGGTACGCACCACATCGACGATGACGGCCTCTTCGACGCTCATTCTCCCAGCCTACGGCCGTGGTCGCGCACGTCAGAACGAAGGATGTGGACGCGAACAGGCCGAGAGCGCTGTCAGTAGTTGGAGAGGTTGTTGCCGCACTCGTAGAACGCCGTCGTGAGGTTGTCGATCGCGTTCAGTGCGGCGTCGTCCCCCGGATAGTTCAGCGCATAGATCGCGAACGTGAGGTTGGTGCCGTCCTTGGCGTGGATGACTCCGGCGAGCGTTCTCGACGTGTTGATCCAACCCGTCTTGGCGTTCACGTGGCCGACGGCGTTCGACGAGAAGGAGCCGTCGAATCGCCCGTATCCGGGCCCCAACGTGCCCGTCTGGCCGGCCACCGGAAACCCGTCGTAGATCGCGCCGAGCGATCCCTGCCGGTTCAGCACCTTGATCAAGAACTGGGTGAGGTACGAGGCCGGCACCCTGTTGTCCGCGCTCAGGCCCGACCCGTCCGCGAAGTACAGACCGGTGGTCGGGATGCCGTAGCTCTGCAGGCCCTTCAGCGTGCCAGCGTTGATGGCCGAGAACGAGTTGCCTGCTCCCGTCTTGATGGCGACGAGCCTGGCCAGCTCCTCCATGATCGTGTTGTCGGAGTACGTCAGCGCCTGCTCGACGAGCGCGGAGACCGGCTGCGACTGCACCTCGCCGAGCTGTTTGGCGCCCGCCGGCGCGGTGCCCTGGCTGATCGTGATGCCGCCGCCGAGGTCGTCGGCGAGAGCCTGCGCGGCGCGACCGACCGGGTCTGCGCTGCGCGGTGACTCGACAGCTGTCGGGTCGTCCCTGTCGCCGTCGACCATGAACGACGTCATGTACGGCGTCGAGCCTTCGACGACACGCTCCTCGTGTTCGTCCCAGCTCGACAGCCAGACCGGACCGGAGTAGAGCGACGTGTCGACGACGAGCGACGTGATCGGCTGACCGGCGGTGGACGGATCGGCGTTCCACGCCTGCTTCACCTGGTTCGCCAGATCGTCGAGGTGCGGCGCGTTGGTGTAGAACGACTGTTCCCCCGTCGGCAGGCGAGTCAGCGTCACGTCGCCGCCGCCGATGACGACGACCTGACCGGGTTGGGTTCCCTTCACCACGATGGTCGGCACCCGATAGTTCGGGCCGAGCACGCTGAACGCCGCCGCAGCGGTGAGCATCTTGAGCACGCTCGCCGTCGGTGCGGGATTCGACCCGTTGCGATCGTAGAGCACCTCGCCGGTGGAGGCATTGCGCACCTGGGCCTCGAGCGTGCCGAAGCCGGCGTCTGCCGCATACGACGCCACCGAGCAGGTTCGCACCTTGCTCGCCTGCGCGATCGCGGAGGGTGTCGGACGCACCGTCGGTGTCGGAGACGGCGTCGCACTGGGGTGAGCAGCCGCGGTGCCGACGGCGTTGGCCGGCGCTGTCGCAGCGCCGAGACCGAAGGAGAGTCCGCTGAGCAGCACGACGCCGGCGGCGATTCCCGCGATCAGCGACGTGCGCGGATTGTGCCGGATCCAGGTGAGGATGCCCGCCAGCGGCCCGCTTCCGCGGCCTCCGCTCCCCGAGCCCCCGCGCGAAGCCCCGCCACCGCGCCCTCGACCGGAGCCGCCGCGCCCTGAACCACCGCCGGCTCCACCGCCGCCAGAGCCGGCATCCCCGCCGCCTGCAGTCCCACCTGACCCGCTCGCGGCACCTGCGGCACCGAACGCCGCGAAGCCGCCGAAGGCTTCCGTCGCACCATCGGCTGCAGAGTCCGCCGCGCTGTCGGCTGCGCCGCCGTGCGCATCATCGTCGCCGAACGGCAGGTCTCGTGCCCGCAGCGGTGCTGAGGCGTGCGCCGCTGCCCACGGCGCAGACTCGACCTGCGGGGATTGCCACGCCGGCCGTTGTGTGTCCGTGGACTCCCCGTGCATCTGCCCGGCATCGGATTCCCAAGGCGCCTGTCGTCCGGCCTCGAAGATCCCTGCCGACGAAACCGACGCAGCAGTGCCTGACGGGTCGAATGCGCCATACCGCTCGGCTTCGTGGCCTTCGCCCTCGTGACCGTCATCCGCGCCGAACGCAGAGGAGAAGAAGGCAGCGGCATCCGGTTCGCCGACGTCACCGTCGGGTATCCGCGCGGGCCCGACCGCGGCAAAGGCGTGTGTGGCGTCGTCGTAGGGGAATCCGCCGACGACCGGCGCTGTCTGATCGGTCGCGAAGGCGTCGAAGGGCCGGGTCTGCGGCGACGGGGCATCGAATGGCAGCGTGTCCGTCGCGTGATCGACCCCGGAGGCACGAAGCTCTGCCTGCTGGTCTTCGAACGGGGCCCGCTGATCTTCGAACGGGCGGAGGGCTTCGGCCGGAGCCTCGAACGATCGGAGGTCGTGCATCGGCTGAGGCGCCACCGTGCCGAACGGTGCCGCCGTGCCGTGCGAGTCGTGCTCGTCGTCGAGCCAGTTGAACGAGGCGGAGCGCGCCGACGCCGCGATCGCCACGGCCGCCGTGTCGCTGGAGAGCCACGGCAGACCGCCGTGCGCCCCTTCACGCCCCGACGCCGCACGCTCGTCTGACGCATCGACGGGCTGCTGGTCGACGGGGCGACGAGTCCACGGTGCATCGAGATGCTGCGCACCGCTGACGTCGTCCGGCGCAGACGCGGCCGGCGGCACGACCGAGAACGTCGGCGGGATGATCGGCGCCGGCGGAACGACACCGGCCGGCGGCTGCCCGATGGTGTCGGCGAACGCGACACCGCCGTCGGTGTCCGGCCGCACGGACTCGCTCGCCGGCGTCCAGGGCGCACGAGCGGGCTCGTCGGCGAGCCACGAGAAGGTCGGCGCCTGCGGTGCAGCGTCGGCGGGGGGTGCGAATGCCGGGCCCGAGGCATCCACCACGGGGATCTCGCTCGTCGGGTCGCCGAACAGCGCACTCAGACCGAGTGCGTCGAATGCCGATCCGGGGGTCTCGTCAGAGCGACGATCACGGCGCGAGTTGGGGGACTCGTCGTGCATTCCGCCGAGTGTACCGACGGCAGCTGGGAGAGTCTGCGGCGCTCTCTACGAGCCGTCGCGCCGCGATCAGCGTTCCTGCGGGTAGACGAGGCCGATCCGAGCACGTATGTCGTCGAGGGTGCGCATGATCGACACGCTCTCCTCCGGCGGCATGATGTCGCTCGCGGTCAGTCCCTCCTCGATCAGCCGCTCGATCTCGCGGGCCTGGAACTGCATGCCCCTGCCGAACACTCGGGACTTGTACTCCTCCATCAGGTGGCCCTCGTGGGCG